>DASQZP010000270.1:0-3096 GCA_035638655.1 Bacteroidales bacterium | reverse complement strand
TTCCTCTTATTGACCTCATTGTGCTGGCCATCAACTGGGATGATATCAGCCCCTATGTAGACAATCCAAAATTCTTCATGTGGTAAAAAATTCACCCATAAGATAAAATATTTCAGGCCTGTCATCAAAGATAGGCCTGTTTTTGTTATTTTTGACACGATATCTTTTGCAAGATCACAAGCGATAATTGAAGTAATATTTTATGATCCTTACATTCTATCTTTTAAAACGCCTGCTGAATTCCTCGAAAATTTTGCCGGTTACTCTTTGGATCTTTCTCATGACCTGTACCGTTTATGGTCAGGAATATAGTGGAAGTGTAAGCGTGGAAGCATTTTACCAGATTTATCAGAAGGGTAAGCTTTTTACAGCAAAATCAGCCTCCCTGTACAAGGGGAATACAGGGGAAATTATCAGTCATTATCTTGAACCCAAGAATTTTTATAAGACAACAAATTCAAAAGGCGAAGTAACCATATATTTACCAAAGGATAACACTGTTACTTTCATGCAGAACAGCCAGTATTCCAGTTCAACCGAATTGCTCTATTACTTTGTGAACAACCTCACACAGGATATGGGTCTAAAAAATGAAGGTTTTGTGCAGGCAGAGACTCATCGTGAAGATAATTATATTGTAACCAACTGGAATTCGCCTCCTGGTATGAAAGTGGTGAACAAGGTAGAACTGGTCTCTGAAAATTTTCTTCCGGCTTATGCCGAATATCAGGATATAAAAGGCAAGGTGCTGAAAAAAATATATTATTATGATTATTATACCGGTGATCAATTCTGCCTTCCCAAAAAGATTACCGAGATAACCTATACTGCAGACGGAGACAGCACCGTACGCCGTACTACTTACAGCAACATCAGTATCGGCAGGCAGGCCAACAGCCAGCTTTTTGATTTCAAAATTCCGGAAGATGCAAAAAAGGTCGATTTTTAAAATTATAGCAGCAATAGTTCTTATAGAGATATTTGCAGTTTCGGCTTCATTCTCACAAGACAACCTTAAGGTTAATAATGATCTGCAGATAATTCAGGCAGGGGAAAAATCATCCTTAACAGCGATTGAGTACCAACAGAAAAGGAAGCCTCAATTCCTTATTAAAAAAGATGACCGGTTGATCGATAAAATCAATCCGGTAAAACTTACCTTCGGAGGTCTGTTATATTTCTACCAGTCGGTATTGTCTCAACAGTTTTCGGCTGATTGCCTGTATGAACCCTCATGTTCTCATTTTAGCGGAGATGTTATTTCTCATTACGGAATCATAAAGGGAATATTCCTTTCAGCCGACAGGCTGAGCCGCTGTAACAGAATCGCGCAGACTTCCCTGCATCCTTTGACAATTAATCCGGAAACAGGGCACTCAAAAGATAGCTATACAAAATATACATTCAGAAATAAATAAATTGTTCCATTTATTACAATGCGGATTTTCAGCCTCTTTCTCATTTTAGTTTCATTTATCTCTCTCACTGCCGTAGGTCAGAATACGAGTAAGCGGATTGATTTTGCAACATACCTGCTGAACCAGCAGTTCAATCAGGAAGCCATTTATGAAAGCAATCAGATATTGCAGCTCAGGATATCACCCCCTCAGAAAGATTCATTACATTATATCAGAGGATGGGCTGAGTACAACCTGAAAGAACTCAGGGCATCGAGCCAGTCATTGAAACAGGTTGGCCATTCATCGGTTTTCTACCCAAAATCACAGCTTTTCGGGGCCTATAACCTGATTTATCTTGGTGATTTTGGCAAAGCATCCGCCATGCTCGACAGTTTTAAAACAGAAACACCCCTCAACCGTCATTTTTCACTTTTCCTCCGGTCAGGAATCGACCTGTTGCAAAGAGACATTCCTTCTTTCAGAGAGACTGTAAACAAAATCCCTGCAGATTATTACGGGTACACAAAAGAATTATCACAGCTAAATGTCATTGCAGATGAACTTGCAACCCACAAGAGAAAATCTCCCCTGCTGGCAGGTATTTTATCCGGAATATTGCCTGGTTCGGGCCAGGTTTACTCCGGAAAAACCGGTCAGGGTATAGCAGCATTGCTGCTGACCTCAGGACTCTCCCTGGTTGTAATTGAAAATTTCAACAAAAGAGGACCTGATAAATTCGAAACCATTTTCTTTGGATCGGTTTTTACAGTATTTTATATCGGAAATATCTATGGTGCCGCATTTTCGGCAAAAATTGCTAACGATGATTACAATGCACTTACAGACAAACAAATTCTTTTTAACCTGCATATTCCTTTGCGTAACATTTTCAATTAAGGCACAACAGAAAATTGATCCTCAATGGGGAAAAGCAGATAGCCTGTTGCAGGCCCATCAGTATATGGCAAGCCTGGTTGAATATGAAAGGATTGTTTTTCAAAGCAATGATGCCGGCATAAAAAAACAGGCCATTTTCAAAAAAGCCATGGTATACAAAGCCATGAGGAGTTATGAGAAAACTGAAGAAGAACTAAACAGGATTGGGATTCGCAACCCGAATGATACATTATTCCCGTTAAAAGCCTATGAGATGGCATTTGCGCAATACATGACAGGGAACTATCAGGCTGCGCTGAGTACTATAGAAACTTATGGAGTGATGATCTCCGGTGAACACCAGGTAATGCCGGGACTCCTGACGCTAAAAATATTGTGCTATAACCAGCTTTTTAAATTCGACAGGGCAGAAAGCACCATCCATCAACTTGCAGGATTGTCAAATACTCACGACTCCCTGAATTATACCAGCTTGTTGACGTATTACGAAAAAGCACCGCATTACAAAAACCCCGAAACAGCTAAACACCTATCCATATTACCCGGACTGGGACAGGTATATTGTGGTAAGGTATTCGAAGGTGGCCTTAGTTTTCTTCTAAATGCCTCGGCACTTAGCTTTGGCGCCTGGGAAGTTTACTCCGGCTATTATTTTACCGGCTATGTAGTGGGAGTTACGTTGTTGCAGAAATTTCATACCGGAGGACAACACCGTGCGGAGCTATTGGCCAGACAGGTGAATGAAAAGCACATCCTGAAATTTAACCAGCTGATTATTGATAATCTGGTAAGTCCATAA
>DASQZP010000269.1:0-6371 GCA_035638655.1 Bacteroidales bacterium | reverse complement strand
CTGTACCAGTTGGGAATCAATCTGTACCTGTTGGGAGTCAATCCGAACATGTTGGGAATCAATCCCACTTATTGGGATTTTATCCATACCAGTTGGGAATAAATCCATACTACCTGGGACTTATTCCTGGCAATTTATACTAACCGGTTAAAGACTCACTTTTCAGCATCATTTTGATTTCACCAAAATTTTTCACTACTTGAGATTCGTGTAAACAGGCAGGTAGAATGAGCAGGGGAATGTATTGTACGTTTGTTTGCACAAGCAGAGGATACCACCATGTTACTTGAACTTAATTGTTTTTTTTACTAAATTTGGATATGAAAAATTTGATTTTAAATATACCTGAAAGCCTGAATCTAAACGAGAGGGGGACAAAAAGATTCCTTGCTGCTAAGATGTATGAGTCTGGAAAACTTTCTCTGGGACAGGCAGCTGAATTAGCAGGACTTTCAAAAGTTGCATTTTCTGAGATATTGGCTGATTTTAATGTCTCATTGATTAATTATCCACCATCTGATATTGCCAGAGATGCAGCGCAGTTCTGAGATTATTATTTCTGATACAAGTTGCTTGATTCTTTTATACAAGATTGATGAGCCTGAGTTACTTAAAGACTTAGCTGACAACGTATTCATAACAAAGACAATAAAGAAAGAATTTGGGAGAACATTACCTGATTGGATACATGTTAAATCGCCCACTGACAAACATTATCAACAAATTCTCGAAATGGACCTTGCCGGGAGGGGCGAGTGCAATTGCTTTATCTTTGGAAACGGAAAATACTATTTTGAAAATTGATGATCTTAAGGGCCGTAAAGTTGCTGAGAAACTAAGATTGAAATATTCCGGTACATTTGGCTTAATTTTAAAAGCCAAACAAAATGGTATTGTGACAACAATTCGACCTGTTCTCAATAAGATCAAAGAGACTGATTTTAGATTTAGTGAAAGTCTTTTTCGGACTATTTTGAATGAGGCAGGTGAATAATCTGCCAGTGCATAACATTGTTGTATTTAAGGCTCAGTTGATTCAAAAAAAGAGGCAGTAAAGCTGAGCATATGGCTGCCTTCTGTTCTGGCTGAGCTGTTAAATTACCCGGACTCAATGGAGTTTTAAATCTTGTAGTGTGCAAGGCGAAAAAACAGTAACTAACAGACATATTATTTTGTTAAAATAATGGATGAAGTTCAGAGTAAAAAGAATCCTTAAGCAGCCAGTTAATCAATAAATTCATGAAATCCAGGACTTTGCCCGCGTAACTGCGTCTTTCCACTTTCTGATTTGTTGTTGTGCCTTTTCCGGAGCCATACCGGGGACAAAGTTCCTGTCAATTTTCCATTGTTTCCTGATTTCCTCCAGGTCGTTCCAAAATCCTGTTGATAATCCCGCAAGATAAGCCGCGCCGAGTGCAGTAGTCTCCGTTATTACCGGTCTCAATACCGGGATATTCAAAATATCAGCCTGAAATTGCATCAACAGGTTATTGGCAGATGCTCCTCCATCCACTCTAATTTCAGTATAATCCAGACCGGTGTCCTTTCTCATAGCTTCCAGCACGTCCAGCGTCTGAAATGCTATTCCTTCCAGTGCAGCACGGGCAATATGCCCCCTGTTTGTACCCCGGCTGATACCAATCATGGTTCCCCTGGCATACTGATCCCAGTATGGGGCTCCCATTCCGGTAAACGCGGGTACAAAAAATACATCACCATTATCTTCAACAGTCCTGGCAAGCGTTTCAATTTCTGATGAATTGCGGATAATACCCAACCCGTCACGGAGCCACTGTACGACAGATCCTGCATTAAAGATACTTCCCTCAAGTGCATAGGTTACCTGGTTATTTATTTTCCACGCTATGGTTGTAACTAATTTATTTTCAGAAATAAAAGGCTTTGCTCCCGTATTGATAAGAATAAAACAACCAGTTCCATAAGTGTTTTTAACCATTCCCTCCTCAATGCACATTTGCCCAAACATGGCGGCCTGTTGATCTCCTGCTATACCAGCTATCGGAACTTCAGAACCAAAAAATGTATTTTGGCAATAATCATAGATCTCGCTGGAGGAGCTTACTTCAGGTAAAATTGATATTGGGATATTCAGTATTTTCAGTAATTCTTCATCCCATTCAAGTGTATGGATATTGTATAGCATGGTGCGGCTGGCATTTGTAACATCAGTAATATGGGTATGGCCGCCGGTTAGCTTCCATACCAGCCAGGAATCTACTGTGCCAAAAGCAATTTCTCCTTTCTCAGCCTTTTTTCGGATGCCGGGAACATGATCCAGTATCCATTTAATTTTGGTTGCGGAGAAATAAGCATCAGGAATGAGACCCGTCTTATTGCGAATCATCTCAGTAAGTCCTTCTTTCTTTAACTGGTCACAATAAGTGGCTGTGCGACGGTCCTGCCACACAATGGCCGGATATACGGGGGTACCTGTGTTTTTATTCCAGAGTACCGTAGTTTCCCGCTGATTGGTTATCCCCAGGCCTGCGAGATCACTTCCGCTGATACCTGCTTTCGACATGGCTTCTGCTGCCACAGAAACCTGTGAGGACCAGATTTCAACCGGGTCATGTTCCACCAGCCCTGGGCCCGGAAAATACTGCCTGAATTCTTTTTGTGCCACCGAACGGATTACTCCTTTCCGGTCAAAAAGAATTGCTCTGGAACTTGTGGTTCCCTGATCAAATGCCAAAATGAATTTTTCCATAATTTTTATTTTGGATTCTTCAAAACTGAGATGAAGGCAGAAATTTTATGGAATTGAAAGCTATTATAAATTATTGAACTGATTTTTTGTTTCATTAAGCGATCCTCCTGACACCAGCACTTACTTATAGTTATTTTTAACAATTCTGGCAACTGTTGATTCACCATAATTGTTGCTGACTTTCACCAGGTATAACCCTTCAGGTAATAGAAAAGGCAGCGTAATACTTTTGCTTTTTCTGACCATTTGGCTATAAACGACCCTACCTGTCAGGTCGGTATATTCTATACTTATGAAAGGATAAGCTTCGGGTAAGATTATTGTTAGCTGGTTTACAACCGGATTGGGGTAAAAGACAGGACAACCTGCCATGTTGTTATAGACAATGCCGGTCACCGTAACCGGGATACAAAGTGAAGTGTCTGCACAATCATCCTGCATGACCTTTACGGCAAAATTTCCTGAATGAGTAGGAGTAAAGGATTGCTCAACAGCACCCTCAATAGGGGCAAAATTATTGTCACAACTGAGCCACTGATATTTCAGATTCGTATCGTTTGCTGTTAAAACACCTTGTGAAAGAGATACGTTGGTGTTTAAGTTGCTAATTGTCAAATTGTACGTAATTGTGCTGTCACAGCCTTTGGTATTTGTAAGATTTTCTATATATGTTCCCGACCGGGTCCAGGTATTTCCTCCGCCAGGAGTCGTATATGACCGGCATGCCATTACATTGATTGTACTATCAAAACTGGTGTTCAAATGCAGGTTTATATTAATAAGGCTGTCACAACCTGCCTGGTTAGGTATAATATATTGATAGTAGCCTGATGATGTCCATGCGTCAGTACCACCCGGTGCAGTGTAGCTATCGCATGCAGTAATATCAAGAGTAGTATCCCGGGAGGGCTGTATAATCTTCAGGTCAAGGGTGATTATTTCCCTTAGCCCTGCGGGTGTGATTACAGTGTCGGTATAGGCTCCACTGCTGTACCATGTATAATTTCCTCCCGGAGATACATATTTGCTGCAGGCTGTGACGTACCTGAAACTTTGGAGCGGGCCGTTCTGGCATTGAGCTGTATCACTGACAGGCTCAACACCCGTATTCCCACCGGCGCAGTTGCCACAGGCATCGATTGTTGCTGTGCCGTTCAGATCTCCATGGCAGTCATAGGTTGTATCAACAAATTTGGATAGGAGACGGATATAGTTTACCTGGTAACCACAACTGTTTTCGGTTACTGACCATGAGTTTAACGGCCAGCTTGTATTGAAATCCTTGTAGGATTTTTGGGGTGGCTGGTTTTTTGGGGGCGAGATACTTTCGGACAGGCAAGCCTCATTATTACCTGATGAACCGCATCCGTCCGGACAACATCCATCCCAGTCATAGCTGGGGTTTGCACCTCCGGTAAGATAACCGGGAGGAGGTCCGTAAGTAGATACGCCTACTCTGTCCCAAAGCTTACTGTTATTGGTGAACCAGCTGTGATAGAATTCATTTACGCAATTATCTCCGCCAAATTTGTACATATTTGATAAATAGACCATATTTAGCGGATTCGCGCCGTGAATATAGTGTATGTAACCCAGAGCAGCATTATGTGCATCCTCTGACAACGAATTATCGAAGCCATAAGAGATCAGGTCGTAAAACATGCTGCCTTTGGCTGATTTAACACCGTTACTCCCCCAGGTGTAATTTGCCAGATGAGCCATATATGGATCTTTCATGTTATTATAGGCAGGGAAATTTTCAGTACCGTTTTCCATCGCATACTGGTATTTCTGTCTAATAACGTCAACTACTGCTGGAGTTGCACCAGAAACGGTGGTATAGTACAACAGAACCTCCTGGTTGGCCGTTTCAAACGGATAGGCATAATTCCAGGCTATGAGATGAGCCTGTTGATAATTATTATCGAAAAAATCCCGGTATTTAGCATCCTGTGTGATATCAAAAAGGAAGCAGGCAGCTTCAAGTTTTGCCATTAATCTGCCAAAATCATCCACTTCCATCTGACCGGCTCCCAGCCCGGCTGAATTATAGGCAGGATCGTTATTATTAAACAACACATCGGGATTTGCATCCGCCCATATCCAGGCTTTTTCGGCATGTATCTGAAGGGTGTCTGCAAAATCATTCATTCCAATGCTGCGGAAAACTTTAGAACTAATAGCCAACGCTCCGGCTGTATTTAAAGTCGCTGATGTGTTTGCAGGGCCATAGAGACTTTGTCCGGTGGCGGCTGAAGGCGGACTGGCATGTGATTCACCCACGATACTCAGCACACTGCCATCTTCCTCCTGGAGGCGTAATAGATTATCAATACCCCATTTAGCTTCATCCAGCAAATCTGGTATTCCGTTTCCTGATTCAGGCAGGTTATAATTATCAGCCCATGCTTCCGGACGTTCCAAATAGGCTTTCATCATCTCAACTATATAATTAGCCGTCCAACTGGTATATTTATTGTAATCTCCGGCATCATACCACCCACCACTTAAATCTCGACTGGTAGCAGTGTTGTTTTTGTCGCTGAACAAACGACAGTCCTTGTCTTGCAATGGACCGATATGACTGGCGCTATCCGCCCAGCCATCACCTGCATATTGGGCTTCTTTTTTGAATCCTGCCCGCTGATAGAAAAAACTGCGAACTGCTTGTTTCAATACTTCGTTATATACTCCGGGTGATATTTGAAACTCAAATGAACGTCGGTTATTGTCAACATCCAGCACGTAATAGGTTCCTGTAACAGTTACTTCCGAAAAATCAAATTGCCAAACCTTGTCTCCACTTGACTCATCCACGCTTCCCGATTTCCATGCAACGAGGGTAGCTGAATAAACCGGTTGACCTGTTTTTGTATCAATCAGTTCATAATTAGTTCCGGGAATAAATGTCTCCTCTTTATCAAAACCGACCACCGGATTTTTGATTATAGCAATTTTCTTTGAAGCGGGCAGATACCCAAACTGATCAATTATGATATTTTTTGAAGGGAGTTGTCCAAAAGCAACTGGCAGGATAAATTGGTATAGCAGTAGCAGGTAAATTATTTTATTCATCACGAGCATCCTTTAGTGTAGTTTGTTTCAAATATAACAATATTTTGAAAACTTATAAATTATATATATTTCACAGTATTCATTGAAATAACGCAGTTATCGGACATTATGGACAGACAATAGTTAAATTGAGGTTGGCTGTGGTATCTTTCTATCTTGTAATGGCTGGTAGATTACTATTCAACCTGAAAAAATGACCGTTCATTTTCTTTGATTGTTGTTTTTTTGGCTGGTTACTGTCACTTATTTAAATTGCTTATTAATTCAGATGCTTTTTTGTGTCTGGAATTACAAACAAGTTAGTTTGAAGCATTAATTTTTTATTAGTAACCTTAAAATTTGAAAGTATGAACAATCTAAGAAACAGAGTGCAATTGATCGGGAATCTGGGTATGGATCCCGATATGAAAGAAATCAATGGCAAATCCATGGCCAAATTTTCACTCGCTACCTCAGAGACTTACAAGAATAATGAGGGGAATAAAATTACAGATACGCAGTGGCATAACGTGATTGTTTGGGGTCCGCCTGCCGGCATTGCACAGAAATACCTGAAAAAGGGACATGA
>DASQZP010000268.1:0-2200 GCA_035638655.1 Bacteroidales bacterium | reverse complement strand
CTGACTCAATCCAATTAAGGCCAATCAATTACAATTGGGTATATTCGTCTGAATAAAGCTCCCTGTGACTTTTTATTTCATAAATTATTCAGTCTGATTAAAATATTAGCCGCTGCAGGCGTGTACTCTTGAATCGATGCATAAAAAATGATATTAAATTCTATAAAACCTTAATTCCAGATAATGGAGGCATTAATGATTGACCTGGTAAAAAAAATACTCGGAAACAGGGAACCTGGGAAACAGATAAAAACAGGTTCAGGAGACATAAAGCTTGCCACATGTGCCGTTCTTCTTGAACTTGCAAATATAGACGGGAAATTCAGCAAACAGGAAAGAGACGAGATTACAGCCATCTTTAAGACGAAATATTCATTATCAGAAGAAGAGGTAAATGAATTAATAAAATCATCCGAGGCGCAACTTGAAAACAGCATAGACCTGTGGCAGTTTACAAATATTATCAACCAGAACTATGATCTTGAGGAAAAGTTAAAGGTAATCGAGACAATCTGGGAGATTGCATATTCTGACGGCAGACTTGAACAGCATGAAGATTATCTTGTCCACAAGGTTGCTACATTGCTGCGTTTAAGTCATAAGCAGCTTATTGACGCAAAGCTGAAAATACTTAATGGCAAACAAAAATAATACCGGAGATACTATGTCTTTAAGAAAATACATTTTAAATATCATTTTTATTTTCCTGATCTTACCGGCATTAAGTGCATCAGGAAGTACTTCCATTAAAAAAAATACCTTCCCGGACATTCCAGGTTTCCCAAAAACAGGCGAGATAGTCACATATAAACCGGAGACCCTGTTTGAATTCATGGATGGGGCAGCAGAACTGTACCTGCTTTACAACTTTGTAGAAATGAATGTCCAGGTTTATGAAGACAAAAAAGGAAACACAATAAACATAGAAATATATGATCATCAGAATGTGGATAACAGTTTTGGGATCTACAGTCAGGAAAGGCCCTATGATTGCGAGTTTATGGTTATAGGTGCGCAGGCCAACTATGTTGAAGGATACCTTAATTTTTACCAGGGAAGATACTATGTAAAATTATCAGGCTATAGCCTTGGTGCTAAAGACAAAGAAATACTCTCAACCGCAGCTAAAACAGTATCTGCCAGGCTTAATGAAAAAGCCGATCCTCCGCAGGCGTTAAAGCTGTTTCCTGATTCACAGAAAATAAAAAACAGTGAACAATACATAACAAAGGATTTCCTGGGTTATTCCTATTTTAAAAATGTTTTTACGGCCGATTACGGGAATCCTGAATCAAGCTACAAATTGTTTATAATTGAAGCTCCGGATAAACCCACACTTGAAAAATCCATTAATGAATACAAAAAGGAGGTTGGTTTTGCTCAGGATATTCTTAAGGGCGGCATACATGAAGTTGAAGATCCATATCAGGGAAAACTGATTCTTTCTGTTTCAGGAAAATACATTGCAGGAATTTTGAACCCTGACAATGTCAAAGTAAATAAGGATCTCCTCAAACAGATGATTTCAAATTTAAAATAATTAATTTTTATTTAAAATATATATCTGCCAGTAATTAACAACCTTTTACAGGAGATTGAGAGATGAAAGACAAGTCAATAAATAAGAATCGCAGAAAATTCATAAAAAGCAGTATTGCAGGCCTGGCAGGAGCTTCCATATTCCCTGCAATCTTAAAAAATAAAGTATACGCAGGCGAAACTGAAAAAACAAATTTCATATACCGCACACTTGGTAAAACTGGTCTCAAACTGCCCATCGTCAGCATGGGAGTAATGAACACCCTCAATCCAAAACTTGTGGAAGCCGCATATGATGAAGGTATTGTTTATTTTGATACAGCTGCGTTATACGGCGGCATGGGAAAAAGCGAAACAATGCTGGGAAAATTCTTCAAAGATAAACCAAGAGATTCATTTGTAATTTCAACAAAGATAAACATGCCCGGCATCATGTTCGGTAACCTGAATGAAAATGCAAAACCTGAAGACTTCATTAGAGAGTTTGATAAAAGCATGAAACGTATCGGACTGGATTACGTTGATATCCTTTACCTGCATGGCCCCGGCGGCAGGGATAAAGTCCTTTTTGAGCCTTATTTCGAGGCACTGAAGCAGCTTAAAAAGGAAGGCAGGACACGCTTTATTGGTGTTTCAACTCACCAGGGTCAACCGGAAGTGA
>DASQZP010000267.1:0-2373 GCA_035638655.1 Bacteroidales bacterium | reverse complement strand
TTCGGCTATGGCGTGAATGGCCAGCGTAGTTTTCCCGGATGATTCAGGCCCGTAAATTTCAATCACCCTGCCGCGCGGATAACCTCCTACACCCAACGCTATATCAAGTGCTATCGAACCGGATGATATGGAAGGTACATCTATAATGGCCTTATCGCCCATCTTCATAATGGTGCCTTTTCCGTAATCTTTGTCAATTTTATCCAGGGTGGCTTGTAGTGCCTTGAGTTTTTCCTTGCTTATGTTGGTTTCTTTTGTTGTTTCCTTTGTCGCTTTTTCCATGTTCAGTTTCTATGTAGGTTAGTTTAATTCATCAAGAATCTGCTTGGTGTGATCCTTTGTTTTTACTTTTGGAAATACTTTTTCTATCTTCCCTTCTTCATCAATCACGTAAGTTGTACGCAAAATTCCTTCATAGGTCTTTCCGTACATCTTCTTTTCTCCCCATGCACCGTAAGATTTGATTACTTCTTTGTCTTCATCAACCAGCAAAGGGAAGGGCAGGTCATGTTTTTGTCTGAAATTCTGATGGGATTTTGCGGAATCAGCGCTTACACCGATAATGGCAAATCCTTTCTGAAGCAAGGCATCATAATTATCCCTCAGGTTGCATGCCTCTGCTGTGCATCCCGGTGTATTGTCTTTTGGATAAAAATAGAGTATTACTTTTTTTCCTTTGAAGTCAGACAGGCTGATTAAATTACCGTCCTGATCTTTTCCTTTTATCTCCGGAGCCGTTGCTCCTTCTTCCAAATATGCCATATATGCGATATTTTACATTTTATCCTTGTAAAATTACAAAGTTTGCATGAATTTAGCGGGATGATGTTTATAACTTTTTCACGAACGGTCATTTTCATTTTTAATGATGCATTACATACAGCAGGATCATCTTGCTGTATTATATGAAAAATGAAGCGTTAAACACCGGGAGTGCTTATTTTTTACAATGAAAAATATTTTTTTCAGGTTACTTATATTGGTGTTGTTGTCCTTTAATTCCGGGATGCTTCGGGCTGTTGATATTTTTAGCCCGGGGGACCCTGTTTCTGCAGAAGCGATCCGGAATTTCAATGAGGGAAATTATGAAGTGTCGTTACGCTTTTTTGAGCAGTTGTTGAAGAAATATCCTTCTGATGGTGAATACCGGTATTTTGCCGGCCGCTGCCTGCTTGCTTTGAACAGAAATCCCGAAAAGGCGAAAGATTACCTGAAAGTTGCCTCAATCAAAGACGTGCCTGTGGATGTATATTTTTACCTGGGGAGGGCCTGTCATCTCTCGGGGGAATTTAAGGAAGCTGTTCATTATTATAAGAAATTTACTGAATTTGGGAAAGGGCGTGAGGTAAGAGAACTGAATGTAGATGATTATATTAATCTGGCTAAAAATGCTTCTGTAATTGCCCGTTACGGAAAAGTACTTAACGTAAAATCATATACTATTGTAGATAAAGCACTTACTTTTTCGCAATTTGGCTTTGAAGAAACGGGAGGCAGGTTTATTCCGGTCAGTAAAATAATCGGTGATGAATATCCGGTTGAGGTTAATGAAAACGCAGTTGCTTTTTTGCCGAAAGACATAAAAGAGGGAGATTATATATATTTTTCCGGCCATAAAAAATTCTCAGGTCAGCAGGATATTTTCCGGATACAGTTCCTGGCAGACGGAAAGTGGGGTGGTCCGGAAGTGTTGAGTGATGTGATTAATACAAGGGAAGATGAAGATTACCCGTTTTTTGATGCAACTGATTCCATATTGTATTTTGCATCCCTCGGGCATTTCGGGATGGGAGGGTATGATCTTTTTTCAAGTTCTTTTAATAAAAAGACCGGTGAATGGTCTGAACCGGCGAATCTGGATTTCCCGGTCAATTCTGCAGGAGATGACCTGTTGTATATACCGGCTGATAATGGGAAAATTGTCTGGCTTATTTCGACAAGAAACAGTGCGCCCGGAAAAGCTATGATTTACAAGCTTGACAACAGCGGACCGGCGCTGCAGAAAGGATATGAATATCCGGAATCCATATATGAAGCTTCAAAGCTGGGATATGCTCATGGCATGGAAACTGCCCCGGAACAACAGGCGGTTAAAAGGGATGAACCTGTTGCTGAAAAACGGTCTGAGGCGGGATTTAAAGCTAATAAAACCTATACGCAGTTGATTAATAATGCGTTGCGTTTACAATTAAAAGCCGATTCCTTCCTCAGGGTAGCACAGGATATGAGATATGCTGCTGCAAAGATCAAAGATGATCAGACACGCTTCAGGGTGCAGAAAGAGATCATGGCGAATGAACAGCAGGCCGGTTATTTTCAGGAACTGGCTGATGATAATTACAAACAGGCCAGGGAGATGGAACAGGTATTATC
>DASQZP010000266.1:0-2423 GCA_035638655.1 Bacteroidales bacterium | reverse complement strand
TGTTTTCAATAATCTGTATTTTTGTTTTTCCGCAGGATGATCCGGAATACTACACCTTTTCCAGTCTGACGAGGGAAGAGGGCCTGGGACACAATCAGGTTGAATGTATTTTTCAGGATTCAGACGGATTTATGTGGTTTGGTACACGCAATGGTCTTACTCGCTATGACGGGTATGAACTGAAAACCTACCGGCCTTCGGCAGATGCGAATTCGATTTCAGGAAACTGGGTATTGTGCATCAATGAAGATACCGCTAAAAATCTCTGGATTGGTACTTTGCTCCATGGCGTTAACAAACTGGATATGGAGACCGGTGAATTTACCCGTTTTGGTGATTATTATGGATTTGGCAAGCGGGTAAACAAGGTGACTGTACTGAATGATGGTTCAGTTTATCTTTGCACAGAGTACGGATTAGCTCAGTTCAGGCCGGACAGCAATGATTTTAAGGTATATTTGCCTGATAATGGCAATCCACATTCCATCAATTCCACTCAGGTATTTGACATGCTCCAGACACGTAAAGGAGATTGTTACGTGGCAACCTGGAACCAGGACATCCAGCGTTTTGATCCCGAAAACGGAAGTTTCATGAATGTTTCCTATAAACGATCAGGAGACCTGAATGTGGATTACCGGAAAAGAATCATTGAAGATAATGACGGCAATCTTTGGATATCAGCCTCAAGGCACGGGCTTGCCCGGCTCAATCCTAAGACAGGCGAATCAAAATTATATACACATAAGCAGGGTGAACTGAACACAAATATCCTCAACGGCGACATGATGGTTGATGCTCAGGGAAATATCTGGGTAGCTACAGATGGTCAGGGGATTGATATATATCATCCTGAAGAGGAGCGCTTCACATATCTTACCGCCGATGATAAAAGTAGCAGCAATCTCCCGGGTAACCAGGTTTATACCTTGTTTATGGATAACCAGAATAATATCTGGGCAGGATTTTATGACAAAGGGGTTGCCTTTTATGATCCGGCCAATTCAAAATTTTCCGGGACATTATTTCACCCGGATGATTTATGGATTTTTAAAGGAACTTCGGTGATCAGTCTTTTTCAGGATTCAAAGAAACGAGTCTGGGTGGGTACCGATGGTGACGGGTTATTTATGTTTGAGAAAGGAAAGAAAAAAAGGATATTCAGGCATGTACCCATTAATCCGAATAGTATTTCATCAAATGTAATTACCAGTATTGCTGAAGATGCTTCCGGGCACATACTTGCCGGAACTTATTCAGGCGGATTAAATAGTATAGATCTGTCAACCGGGCGGATTAAACATTATCAGCAAAAGGACAATTCAAAGTATAGTGTACATTCTGCCAGTGTGTGGGAGATATACCGGGACAGCCGGAACAGGATTTGGCTGGGATTGCTGGGCAATGGTATTGATCTTTTTGATCCTGTAAAGGGAACATTTATCAATTTCGGGCCTTCCTCTACTGAACTAAATAAGGTGGATCATCCCAATACAATGGTAATTACCGAAGACAGCGACGGGGACGTATGGTTTGGTACCGAGGGTAAAGGAGTGTATATTCTTGATAGTCAAACCCACCGTATTACCCGGATGCAGTCGAACACATCCGATTCGCTGCTATGGTACAGTGTCATAAGGTCGTTTTACCAGGACCGTAAAGGCGAGATGTGGATTGGCACAGAGGGTGAAGGTGCATTTATTTATAATAAAAAAAATGCAAATATACGGCAATTAACCACCAGGAATGGCTTGCCTGACATGATTGTTCAGGGTATACAAGAGGACAGCAATGGTAATATCTGGTTGGCTACCGGCTTTGGTTTGTGCATGTATGCACCTTCCAGTAACAGGTTTGTTCATTTTTCTGCATCAGATGGTTTATCAGGGAATGAATTCAATGCCGATGCGCTGATGCAGCTTGATGATGGACGTTTACTGGCAGGCTCAACCAATGGACTGGATGTTTTTGATCCTTCGGGGATAGTACTCAATCAGAATATTCCCAGGGTGATGATTACTCAGATCAAGATACTGAATGTTGAAGTACATCCGGGAGATACCATTAATAACCGTGTGTTGCTTCAAAAACAGATCAGTTATACTGATGAGATTGCGCTTAATTACCGGGACAAGATATTCTCGCTGGAATTTGCTGCCCTGAACTACACGCATCCTGAAAAGTGTAAATATCAATACAAGTTGTCTGGTTTTGATGAAAACTGGGTAAAAACTGATGCAAGTATGCGGGTGGCAACCTATTCGAATCTGAAGAAGGGAGATTATGTTTTTCGTGTGAAGGCTTCCAATAACGATGGCAAATGGGGCAATAATACCCGTGAACTGCTGATACATGTGTTGCCTCCATTCTGGGATACCTGGTGGTTCTATTCCCTGTTGCTTGTTACCTGTTTTTTTATAATC
>DASQZP010000265.1:0-3114 GCA_035638655.1 Bacteroidales bacterium | reverse complement strand
TTTCGGTTTTTGTTTTGGAAAAATAATGATGTTATTTTTTCTTTTATCTGAGAATAACTGAAGCTGTATGAAAATTATTTTTCAGCTAAAAGGTTCAATTAAAAGAAAAAAGATGCTATTTTTGAGAGACATGAAGTTCTTTGAACAGGTTGCCCGGAGGTGGTAAGAAGCCTGAAACTGCTAAAAAAGTTGCGTAAGGATGTATGATTACGGGGCGAGGATGTATGACCCTAGCCTGGGGAGGTGGCATACGATTGATCCTTTAGCTGACTCAATTTACAACTTTTCACCCTATCATTACACCTATAATAATCCTATTAGATTCACTGATCCTGATGGAATGCTTCCTAGTGGAGATCCACTCTTTGATTTATTAATCTCAGTTGCTGCAAAAATACAAGTTAAACGACAAAGAAATAGTGAGGCTCTTACTTCCGCCGGAGAGACTGCCCTTAAGATGAGGCCTGTTAAAAAAAATAGCAAAGGAGAGGATATTATATTTATGCAAGCTGGAATCCCCATTCTTAATAATGATGTTCTATCTATTGGTGGAAATTTTAAACTTGCAGTCAATGAAGATAAGGGACCGGTTGGAAGTATAGGAGTAGAAGCAATTGCCGGGAAAAAGGTTGGTGTTTCAATCGAAACCTCATTATATGAAGGGGAAGATGGGAAGACCAAAGTTGACACTAAATCTAACGCCGGAACTGTTACCCCTTCCTTGCCTTTACCTGTTAAAGTGAATGGGCCAGCTATATTAAGATCTATAGAGGGCGTTGTCGAATCAGTTAATAATTTTGTTGAACAACGAATTGATGAAATAACTAATCCTCAAAAGGAATTTTATGGTAAAAAATAGAATTAATAGATTCGTTTTTATAATTCTCTGGTATACTCTTATTATCCTGGGAATGGCAATTATTATTGATATTTTAACAATTGTCAATAAAGTCATGTGTCTGGATTATAATGTTTGGGAACAAAGCCTGTTCCATTCTAAACAGGCGCGTGTGAAAATTTTAATCCGCAGTATACTTTTTCAATTGGCAATGGGCAATGGGCAATGGGCAATAGGCAATAGGCAATAGGCAATTGGCAATTGGCAATTGGCTAAGAAATAAAAGGTTAATACTTGATTTGTAAATGAGAAAATATAATATTAATCATGATCTAAAACCAGATAGACATTTTGCATATTTCAAATTGTCTGTCGCATATTCTTAAATCATGGCATCATATAATTTCAAGGAAACAGCAGTTTATAAAAAGGCATTTGCTTTATCGATGGAAATATTCCACATAAGCAAATCTTTTCCGAAAGAAGAAAAATACTCATTGACTGACCAGGTAAGAAGGTCATCAAGAAGTGTGTGCGCAAATCTTGCAGAGGCATATCGCAAAAAAAGATACCCTGCAAATTTTATTTCCAAACTGACTGATTGCGATGCGGAAAATTCAGAAACAGGGGTTTGGATTGATTTCGCTTTTGCTTGTAAATATATAAATGAGCAGACAAAAAATGCACTCTTAAGTGCAAATGAAGAAGTAGGGAAATTATTAAACCACATGATTAACAATCCGGAAAAATATTGATAAATATGAAAAATAAATCTAATTGGCAATATGCAATCCGTAATATGCAAATTGTCCACTGCTTATCATCAACAGTAAATCGTCAGCTGCCATTTACAAATCGCAAATTGCGTATTGTCTCGTACATATTGCCTGTTGCAATTTGCCTGTTGCTTATCCAATCTTGCAACAATGGAACAAAAGAACAAACACAAGATGAAAACACGAAGGTAAATCAGCCGGCAACAACCCAACAGGTAGAACTGAACCGTGCGCAAATCAAAACAGCCGGAATCTTGCTGGGCACCTTTAAACGCGATACAATAAGCACAACGGTTGAAGCCAACGGATATATTGAACTACTACCCAATAACAGGGCAACCATCAATCCTCCGGTTAATGGCTTCATCCAAAAAATAAACTGCATTGAAGGTGAACCGGTAAAAGAAGGGCATGTTTTATTTTTATTGAAACATCCCGATATCATCGAACTGCAAAAAAAATACATTCAGGCTCTTAACGAGTTTAATGTCGCTCAACAGGAAGTGGACCGGCAAAAAATTCTGAGCGAAGCAAATGTATCTGCCAGAAAACAATATCAGCAGGCTTTTGCATCATTTCAAACAGCCAAGGCACAAAAAAATGCCATAGCTGAACAACTCCTGTTTATTGGAATAAACCCGGAGGATACAGAACGTGGTAAAATTTCGAATACCATTTCTGTTGTAGCTCCTTTTACCGGGATAGTTTCCAAAGTTTTTTCACACTATGGGCAATTGGTTAACACCACAGAAACTGTTGTAGAGCTTATAAATGCTGATAAATTGCTGCTCAAAATAAATGTATTCGAACAGGATGTCAATAAAATAATGGCCAATCAAAAGTTAAATTTCACAATCCCTTCTTTTAATAATGCCAAAGTCTATCATGGTATCGTTTCCTACGTTGGTAAAAACCTTGACATGGAAACACGAACAATACAGGTGACAAGCATTTTGTCGGACTATCCCGATTTAATCCCGGGTATTTATGCAGAAGCAAAAATATTCAGCAACCCCGGAATTGACATTGTACTTCCCGACGAGGCGATAGTTAAAGATGCCGATGGTGAATTTGTATTCAGACTTGTATCAGATTCCGCAAAAACGGATAATTCTGATGAATTGACATTTAAAAAAATGGAGGTTAAAACAGGAAGTTCAGAAAATGGCTTCACAGAAATCTTAAATGCAAACCTGTTTCCTGATCAATCAACATTCGTTACAAAAGGGGCCTTTTACCTCAAATCAGAAATGGGCAAAGGTGAAATTGATGATGATTAGTTTTAAACAGTTAGTAAAAGACTTAAAAGATAAGTTGGCTATTTTGTACCTCGCATTGCATCATAAAGATACTCCCTTGCACGCAAAAGCATTAATTTTTCTGATTATAGCTTATGCCTTAAGCCCTATTGATCTTATTCCTGATTTCATTCCCATTTTTGGTTATCTCGATGATTTAATTCTTCTGCCTCAGGGAATTTATCTTGCTTTTAAACTAATA
>DASQZP010000264.1:0-2634 GCA_035638655.1 Bacteroidales bacterium | reverse complement strand
AATTCATGGGACCATAATGTTTCACTATTTCTCCATATCTTACTCTGTTCAATGTTCATATAGCCATATACACCCAGGATGAGAAAGATCGCTACATAGACAAATTTGTTGGATTTTTCATACTTCTTCAATATCGTTTGAACTCCGTAAGCATACAATAAAAATAAACCCAGGTAAGGTATATATGTAAATCGATCAGCCATGAAAGCCTGGCCGGCGCTAAGGACCTGCAAAAGTGGTTTTATGTTTATGGTGAAAAACAGTATACCAAAAACCAGAACCTTCTTTTTTTTACGAAAAAAGTAAAATGTCGCTCCAAAAAGAAAAAAAACAGTCACCTGGCTTACGTAAAATATCCAGCTGATCTCTTCCGGATATGGATATAGCGGTAACATTTTATAGGGCACAACAGATTTTACAAGATAAGTCAGATATGCTAACGCAGCGGGCAGGTGCCTTTCGATAAAGGAAAAATGATTATTTATTTCTCCTAAAGAGCCATCATCTTTTAAGAAATATATCCCTGCAATTCCCGTGATAAAAGCAAGAAGGAAGTAAAGCCATTTTTCATAAATTAACTTCAGGCTCAACTTTCTGTCGAAATAATAGTCCACAAGCAACATCGAGACAGGCAAGGTCACAGCCTGTATTTTGGAAAGCAGTGCTAAAATAAAGCACGGGACGATAACCATCAAATAACGTTTCTGGAAAGATAATTTTACCGATTTAATATAGTAATAAAGAGCGCACAGGTAGAATGCCCCGTACAACACGTCTTTGCGTTCCGAGACCCAGACCACGGATTCGACCCTCATAGGCTGAATACCAAACAGGAGAGCACAGAAGGCCGCCGGGATCAATTCCAGGCCCATTGCCAGGGTTATACGGAAAACCAGAACAACACACACCAGATGTAAAATGACGTTATTTAAATGCCACCATGCAGGATTTTCCAGTCCAAAAATTAATTTTTCAAAGGCAAAAGTGGTTATTGTCAGAGGATTAAAGTTGCCGTATAGATGTATTGAGAAAATATTTTTAACACTTACAAAAAAACTTCCCCAATCTGAAATATTTATAATGTCAGGGTTTTTGTAAATATTTACCGTATCATCCCAGTTAACAAATCCGTATTGTAAGCAAGGCAGATAAACAATAAAAGTCAGGGCAAGGACTGCAGATAAAAAAAGCAGGTTTCTTTTGTCTTTCCAAAAGGACAACTGCGTGGCAGAGTTTTCATTTTCAAGTTGGGATTGATACATACTTATTGTTTTAATGGAAGAAGTTTGGATCTCCGTTGCATGGCTGTTCAGGAAATGTTTTCTTTTCTCAAATCCCCTCTAATGTAAGATTCTGTTTCTGCCCATTTGAATGGCGTAATAAACAGACTTTTTTCACAATAGTATTTTATTTGTATGCTACCATCATCAAAAAAAATTTGTAACCATTTGATATTAAATGCAATAAATGGACCAGCCTTCAGGAAAAATAGATAATTTATTAATATTTAAGGAATTAGGGAAATGAAAGTAATTTGGGATACTTGGTTTGTCTGGATATTCTGGGGAAATAACTAAAAACAATTTGTGATATGCCTAAACAATATGATTTCAGTCAAAAGTCCAGATTGCTTGCCACAATCTATAGTTTTGATTTTTGCCAAAAAACTTCACATATCCACTGTCAATCTAAAGTCAACATATTTCCCGGAAATATCCTGACTCTCCAATTTTTTCATTCTGCAACAAAACCTACCTCAACAATTCGCAATAACACTAATTATAGCTGACAAGTTATAGAGCTTAAAATCAACAATTTGTCAAATTCTTCTCATAATTTTAACAAATTAAGAATTATTGACGTCTCCCCTTATTTCAATTCTCAATGTAATCGTCCTCACTGCTATTCTTGGTTAATTACTGGAATTAACTATCTTGCAATAGGTAGAGGACAAAAATGTTCTTCCAGGGTCAGCACAAGTCATTGACTGACCTTGCATGTAGTTAACTGGCACCCTACGACACACGCTTCCTGTGTAATTGTGTTTTTGTGTTGTGCGTGGGGAAAAATTGCTACCATCTTTTGACCTTTTAACTTGAAAATAAGGTGTTTTTAGACTATCAATTTGTCTCCTCTGAATGAGTGGCAAGACTGTTCTGCTTGTAACGGATTTGTAACGCGAAAACGTTACAATTTGATATTTTTTGACAGTATTTGATACTGTGTCAAAATAACAACACAGTCTCTTAATCCCTCTTCAGCAGCCAATAAGTAAGAAAATGCCCCCGTAGCTCAGGGGATAGAGCACAGGATTCCTAATCCTGGTGTCGTATGTTCGAATCATACCGGGGGCGCCAATAAAAGTATTCAGCATTCAGTTATTAGTTTCAAGTATATAAATTCTTCAATCTTCAGCATAAAAAACGGGCCTTATACAGCAGGCCCGTTTTTTCGCCCATGGCCGGCGCAAATGTGACATTTGTTTATCAATAATTCCCTTTAATTCCCGAACCATTTCTTGAGCTGCTATCGTTAATAACCAAAAAACTGTGTTCTGCAAACCGGTCATCCTTGAACTCCCCTGAATATTTTGTGCCATCTAGGGCCTTATAGACTCCCTGCCCGTTTCTTTTG
>DASQZP010000263.1:0-3004 GCA_035638655.1 Bacteroidales bacterium | reverse complement strand
AAGTCCTCCGGCTCTCAGCACCCCTGCATTGCTGATATAAACATCTAACCCGCCAAATGTTTTAACTGTTTCCAGAATCAGATTCTCAACTGATTTTTCGTCTGCCACATTAACTGAAACAAATAAAGCCTGATTTGACTTATTTGATCGATTAAGCTTGTCAGCCATTTCGAGTCCCTTCTCTTCATTTAGGTCAGCAATAATAATATTTGCACCTTCAACAAAAAGCTCTTCAGCAATTCCGGCACCAAACCCCTGTGCAGCACCGGTAACAATAATATTCTTCCCGGCTACTCTTCCGTTTTTAAATCCGGACAAATATTCAAAGGATTGCACACCAGGATCAGCAACAGGCAAAGGCCCGCCGAAATTATCGGTGAGTAAAATCGTTCTCATCAGGTCTTCCGAAGCATCCAAAAGTTTTTCAGCATGAACTGCATTCTCTGCAATACTTATCAGTCCGTAATTTTTTAACAGTATAAAAGCAGGAGTGACACTATGTTGACTATGATGGTAGCGTATTCGACTGTTTATCTCTTCTGCAAGAGAAGGTATATCTTTCTCTTCTGTAAAAATCAGGAAGCTATTGGCAGCTATTCCGGCAGTGGCAGGAAGCAAAGCTTCATTCAGCCTCTCTGCAAGTTCAGGATTTTCCACAAATTGACTGATCAGTGAGTTATTCCTGGTTTTAAGGGTATATAACTCATTCTGAGACACCATCATTCTCAGTGCAGGAAGAATTTCCGTAATACTCTCTGGAATATCAGCCATTTCCACATCGTTCATATTTTCAGATTCAGGAAAAATTCCGAATAATTCATTTAGCAAATTTTCAACATCTGCTATGGTGTTCCCGCCAACCAGTATGCCATTATTCTGAAGCATCAGCAATGCAGGTATCTTACCAACAGCCTTTCTGGTTTCTGACAGTGTTTTCTCCACTGCACGGATACTTTTTATTCCGGGTTCGTTCCATGGAATGAACAGCGCTTTATCACCCAGTCGGTAAATTGTTTCCTTTTGTGCATCCTTTGCACAAAGCACTCCGTTAATCAAAGGAGGGAACATTCTTACCACTACAGGCCAGTCAAATACATAATGAAGTAATACATCCGAACCAGGCTGTTTTTTATTGATTGAAGCAGCAAGAAGATCAGCTCTAAGCCTGTCCGCTTCTTCCGGAGACTTCTCCGAATATTCATTTTCAAGTATTTCTTCCAGTGATTGCAAACCAAGTACAGCAATATCTTCATTTTCGGATTTATTCAGCCGGCGGCCTGCAGCAGTAATTATTAATTTTTCATCATCCCGGAAAGAAAATGATTCATTCAAAGCGCTCGTATATTCAGGATTATCCCTAAACAAATGAATTAATGATGAAAGTATATTTTCCTGTTTCTCCATTGTATTAATTTATTTAGCATGCAATTGCAGGTAGCTTTTAATAACCGCGTTACCTAGTTTTTCAAAATACTCCGGTTTTTCAGAAAATGGTTTGCCTGCCTCATCCAGGAAACCTTGTTCTCCCCTGGCCCGCAGGTATTGATGGGCAGCAATTATACAGGCACCTTTCCATGCTACCTCTCTTAAATCCTCTGGAAGTTGCTTATCTCCCTCTATTTTTACCTCTACGGGAAAAACACCAGGAGTATTGTGTTCAGAACCAAAGGAGATAGTATACCCCTTTTGACTGAAAAATTGCACAAACTCCCTCAATCTGGAAACAGTATTCCTTGAAGGAATCAGTTCAATGGCATGTATATTCAGTTTCTGTAAAGTCTCATGCACCACCGGCCAGTTTCCTTCAAAATCAGTTAAATCACCCTTTGTCCCATCCAGTAAAACCGGGTAACAAGGAATTCCCCCAGCATCAAGAATATAGCTAACCACTTTTTCTATCGGTGGAAAAGCCGAAGGATCTTCAGGTACAAAAGCAGCTCCTCCTTTTTTGAGCAAAGCCGAACGTATATCATTTTCAATTCCAGCCTCAGAAGCAGTATTGATACTTTCGGGATTCTTATCGAGGATCGCGGCCAAGAAATTAATCCGTTCCTGATCTGAATGATATTTCTCATAGACCAGCTCCCTGAGAGCCTTTGCAATATGTCTTTCTCTTACCAGTTCTCTGGCATACTTGATTTTTATCTCCACATAACTTATCGTCAATGAGGGATCAGCCTTCCTTAGTATGGTATTTGTTTTCTCAACCATCACCCTTATCTGCCGCTGGCTTTCAACCTGCAAAGAATTTAAAAATTCATTCATTTCCTTTCCGGAAGATACAGGGTAATCAAGTCCTTTCCCGCTCAGGTACATCCTTCCCGGGTTCACCGGGTCGTTGATCCGGATGTTATTTTGCTGCATTTCCCCGGATAAACCAATAAATTCAATATTGAACAAGGGAAAAACACCACTTTCCAAAGCATTTTGATAAAATTCCTTATATCCATCAACGGTGAAAAAGTCATTTATTCCCAACAATACAACATTTTCTTCTCGGGCCATGCTGAACATTTGCGGGATATCATCAAAAGAACAGAATGAATATGGCGAATGAAGATGACCATTAACATTCAGCACCGATTGATCTTCACCAAATCGATCAAACAGATTATATTTTTCAGGAAGATTGTTCAGTATATTCATAGACACTTTAAATTTTACAGTTCATCAACATAAATCAGTCAGAAAAAAATGTCAGGGATTGCTTCAACCACTGCCTTCAAACATCACTTTTGCAACCCCTGACAGTCTTTGTGGACACTTTTCTCTAACTAATCTAACTAATTACTAACTAACCACTACTTATAATCCTTTGTTTGAAAACATGGGTAATAAAATCAAATCATCAGTCTTCATGATTCAAACTCATATTTTTGTATATACCTAACCAGCAGAGTGGCTTCACTTATGAAGTTAAGTTTGCACGTGAAAAGCAACCTAAATTCCTTTGGCAGACCTTCGAAGCTGTTCACTATTTGTATAATTATTCACAGGCTGATGT
>DASQZP010000262.1:0-2514 GCA_035638655.1 Bacteroidales bacterium | reverse complement strand
AATTCATGTTTGTTTTTTTTATTGGGAATATTGTAGAAATTGATGTTTTCTTTAATGACAGGTTGGAAATTTTTTATATTTTGGTTCAATATTCTTGATTTTTGATGAGTAAGCATTCTTGGATTTTCAAAACAGACTAATAATTAATTAAATACGAAATCATATGGTAAAAAAGTTATTATTTGGAATAATGATGATGGTTGCAATGGATCTTGCGGCTCAACCCAAACCAGAATGGGACAATGTAAGTGTTTTGCAGGTAAACAGGGAAAAACCGCATGTTACCATGATGGTTTATCCGGATGAAGAAGCTGCATCAGCAATGAACACGCAAAGTTCACCATGGTATCAGGATCTGAATGGAACATGGAAATTCAGTTGGGTAAGGAAACCTGCAGACAGACCTCTCAATTTTTACAAAGAAGATTTCGATGACCAGCAGTGGGATGATATTACAGTGCCTTCTAACTGGGAAATACAGGGATATGGTATTCCGATCTATACCAATATCAGGTATCCTTATGATATCAGCGAGCTGCGTGCACCCCATGAGTGGAATCCTGTGGGATCATACCGGCGCACATTTGAAGTAAATGAAAACTGGAAGAAAAGACAGGTTTTTATCAACTTCGACGGCGTACAATCTGCTTTTTATCTTTGGATAAATGGCAAGTATGTTGGGTATAGTCAGGGAAGTCGCACACCCGCTGAGTTCAATATTACTTCTTTCCTCAAAAAGGGAAAGAACCTTGTTGCGGTGCAGGTTTATCGCTGGAGTGACGGTTCCTATCTTGAAGATCAGGACTTTTGGCGCCTGAGTGGAATTTTCAGGAATGTCTGCCTATGGAGTACTGCTGATGCTCATATTCGGGATTTTCATGTAAATGCTTCCCTCGATGGTCAGTATAAAAATGGTGTTTTTGGTGTCTCAGGAGAGCTGATGGCATATAAGGGAGGAAAAGGAGATTATTCTATTGAATATTCAATAAATGATGCTTTGGGCAAAAATGTTCTGAGTGGCAAACAAAATATAACCGCTGCTCCAGGTTCGGTTAATTTTAGTTTTGATCAAGCAGAAATTCCGGATGTAATATCCTGGAATGCAGAAAATCCTTATCTCTACCAATTAAATTTAACCCTTAAAGATGCAAAAGGCAATATTGTTGAGGTGATACCGCAAAAGATAGGTTTTCGCCGGGTTGAAAAGAAAGATGGAAGAATCCTGGTAAACGGAGTTGCTATCAGGTTAAGAGGAGTAGACAGGCATGAGCATAATCCACTTACCGGACATTATGTTACACGGGAAGACATGATTCAAGATATTGTGCTGATGAAGAAAAACAATATCAATGCGGTACGCACCAGTCATTATCCGAATGCCCCGGAGTGGTATCGTTTATGTGACGAATACGGAATTTATCTTATTGATGAAGGAAATATTGAAACACATGGTTTTGGGAATAATAAGAACAATCGTCTAAGTAATTCTCCTGAATGGAAGGATGCTTATCTTGACCGTGTGCAGCGTATGGTATATCGTGACTGGAACCATCCTTCCATAATTATCTGGTCGCTTGGCAATGAGAGCGGAGATGGACCCAATGTAAAGGCTGTGTATGACTGGGTAAAGAAAACCGATCCTTCCAGGCTCTTCCATTATGAAGGAACTACTGCACATGGCAATTTCTATGCAGATATTTGCTCATGGATGTATGCCACACCAGCGCAATGCAAACAATGGACTGAAGAAAAACCGGATACGCCACTCATTCTATGTGAATATACGCATGCCATGGGCAATAGTAATGGCAATGTAAAGGCATACTGGGATTTGATCTATGCCGATAATAATTTTCAGGGTGCTTTTGTGTGGGACTGGGTTGATCAGGGTATTCAGCAGTCTGTACCGGAAAATTTCAAGAAAACCTCAGGATTGAATAATTTCTTCGCCTATGGTGGTTGGTTTGAGGATGCCCATGCTATATATAACGATGGAAATTTCTGTATGAACGGGTTGGTTTCGGCCGACAGGATTCCTCATCCCGGACTTACTTCTGCCATCAAGTATAATTACCAGTATGTACAGGTTGATTCTGTTGATCCGTCGTCTGGAGTTTTCAGGGTTACAAACCGCTACGATTTCAGTCAGCTGGATGATAAACTTACCGCCAAATGGACGCTGACAAAAAATGGCGAAAAGCTGGCATCCGGCAACCTGGAGGACCTTAATCTGGCACCCTGGGAAAGCCGGGAAGTAACAATTCCTCTGCCATCTGTTAATCAAAATCCCGGCGATGAATATTTTGTTAATTTCAGTTTTGTTGCAAAAGAAAAGACTGATTTCTGTAATAAGGGTTACCAACTGGGATGGTACCAGTTCCGTTTACCCCAGAGCCAGTTTACAAAGCTGCAAACAGTAAAAAATACAAAAGCACCATCGGTTATGGATAATGGTGAACATCTTGCAGTTGCAGGTAAAGATTTTGATGTGATTTTCGATCTGCAAAACGGAAC
>DASQZP010000261.1:0-2527 GCA_035638655.1 Bacteroidales bacterium | reverse complement strand
GAAATTAGAAACCTTGCTCCGATGCTTGAAAGGCGCTTTAATGTGGCCATCAGATACAATGATGAGGACCTGGGAAAATATCGTTTCTCTGGTACCATCGAAAATGAGACACTTGAACAGCTATTCAATTTCATGCGCCTGACCATTCCATTATCCTACCAGATAGAGAAAGGGGTAGTTGTGCTGAAACTTGATAAAACCCTAAAAACCAGATACAAACCAGCATACAGAGATCATATAAAATAAACCCTATTGTTTAACCTGAATAAAAAAATGCCGATGACAGACTATTTCACGTAAGTAGAAAGAATTGGGACTTTTGGCGAAGCCCCAATTCTGAACCATTTTCTTAAATGCTATTCGTTCTGAGTCCTCTAAACGAAATAGCAAGTAAAAAAAGTATAAACTAATCAACTACAAAACTATGAAAAAAATTTGTAATGGGATTGTATTGTCGTTACTAAAGACCAACTACAAAACCTTAACTATCATGAAATTTACTATACTGCTAACTCTGCTATGTACACTTCCTGTATCCGCTTCACTCTATTCACAGGAAACAAGGCTAAATTTATCTGCGAAAGATAAAACACTACGCGAAGTAATCAAGATGATTGAAAACCATTCAGATTACAGGTTCTTCTTCAGCGATGATTACATTGATATGAATAAAAAAGTCAATGTAACAGCCAAAAACAAACGTATCGATGATGTGCTGAATAATTTACTGGCTGACGGCACCATCACCTACAAAGTGATGGAAAACAACGTCATTGTGATCACACCAAATTCCCGGCAGGGCAATGAGATATCCGGGAAGGTTACAGATGAACAAACCGGTGAACCATTGCCAGGAGTTAACATTTTAATACAGGGAACTTCAAAGGGAACCACCACAAAAATAGATGGCACATATGCTATCAGCGTTTCACCTGGAGAAGTTCTTGTATTCAGTTATGTTGGCTATATCTCGGAAGAAGTCAGGATTGTCGATCAAACCACACTGAATATTTCGCTGGCTCCCGATCTGCAACAACTTGATGAAATTGTAGTTGTCGGCTATGGTGCAGTAAAAAAACGGGATCTTACAGGGTCTGTCAGCAGTATGGACAACAAAATGGTAGCTGCCAGAGGCACCAATAGTCCGATGGAAGCTGTGCAGGGCCAGGCCGCCGGTGTCAACATTTCTGCTTCTACCGGCCGTGTTGGCGATACCTATAAGATACAGGTACGTGGTGTCAATACCCTGGCATCAGGAACCGCACGTGATCCACTCTATGTTGTTGATGGCATCTTCACTGATAATATAAATTTTCTGAATCCCCAGGAGATTGAACGTATCGATATATTAAAAGACGCTTCTTCTACCGCTATCTATGGCTCCCGTGGCTCAAACGGAGTAGTAATCGTAACTACACGTCGCGGAAGTGATATAAGCGAAAAAACACAGATTTCATATGATGGTTACTATGGCATTCGGGATGTCGCACGCATGCCGGACTTTATGAACGGTGACCGCTGGTGGGAATACCGTCAGGATGCTTATATCACGGGCTATGTGCTTGACGGTGCATCTAATTACACAGAAGATGTACTTAATACTACACAATACAGTACAAGTGAGGTGCTGCGAAACAGAATTGAGAACAAGGATTATACTGACTGGCCTTCGCTCTTTCAACGGACCGGTCAGCAGCAAAACCACTTCCTGACAATCTCCGGCCAGCGTAATGATGTTTCCTACATTATTGGTCTTGGATACCAGGAAGAAAAAGGAAATATTACACGGGAAAGTAACAATAAATACAACATCAAAGCAAATATTATTAATAAGATCTCAGACAAATGGAATTCAGGAATCAACATCAACCTCTCCCAGTCTGAAACTGAACTGGGAAGCCCTACTGCCATCCAGGAAGCCTACAGGATGCCCCCACTTCTTGCACCCTATGACTCATTGGGAAACCTTGTATTCCAGCCAGGTAAATATGCAGGTATAAGCTTTACGAGCACTGTAAATCCCTTGTGGGATCAAAATGATGCCTACAACAATACGCTTGCTTTTCAGGGACTTTCGAACATATTTCTGGAATTCAAACCAATGGATTGGTTGTCTTTAAAATCAACCTTTTCAGCCGGACTAAGAAATATTAGAAATGGACAATACTTCGGCTCACATACTTCAGTGAGAAATCTAAGAGATCCGGCGGCATCACTGGAAAAGACTGAAAATTTCGACTATACACTCGACAACCAGTTCAACATCAATAAGGAGAAAAACGGACACAGCATAAATTTTCTTGGTATGCAAAGCATTTATTATACACGCTTAGAATCATCCTTTATCAATGTCCAGAATTTGCCATACAATTCCAGATTCGACAACCTGGGTTCTGCTACAACTATCGACGGAGTGGGAAGTGAATACCAGAAAACAACACTTGTGTCTTTTATAACACGTATCAATTATGGCTATCAGGATAAATACCTTGTAACCCTTTCCGATAGATGGGACGGTTCATCAAAG
>DASQZP010000260.1:0-3486 GCA_035638655.1 Bacteroidales bacterium | reverse complement strand
ACCCTGGGAATATCATAATAACCTGAAAGATTTTCTGGGAACTGGTATTAAATCTACCACTGATTTCGCAATTGCCTATAAAAGTGAAAAGCTGAAATACCGATTTTCAGGGAATTATGCTTCACAAAAGGGACGTGTGCCGAATTCATCTCTTCAGACAGGTGGTTTAAATCTTACCTCTACCTTTAATATTAACCGTGCAGTTACACTGGATACAAAGTTGTCTTATAACAAGATTTATTCTCCCAATTATCCCCGGTATGGATATGGCCCGAAAAATCACATGTATACCCTGCTCATCTGGATGGGTGATGATGTAAACGGCAAAGACCTGCAAGCCCATCATTATATCCCCGGCCAGGAAGGATACAGACAGGCCAATTATAATTACGCGTGGTACAATAATGTTTATTTTGCTGCCAATGAACTGAATCAGAAATATGATTCTGACCTCTTTAATGGTCAGGCAAAATTGAACTGGAAAATAACACGGAACCTGAGTATTCAGGGAAGGTCATCGGCTGTGCTGGAAGACAGGTTTGAAGACCGCGCAAGCCCTAAATCCTATCTGAACTATGGCGATCCAAGGGAAGGAGATTACAAGACCTGGAACAGAAAATACCTGACACTGGATAATGACATACTTGCGACTTACAGGCAGCAGATAACCGCCGGACTTAATCTGACTGTAAACGCGGGGGCTTCTTCTTTCTACAAATCAAATAACGAGGAATACAATGCAACAGATGGACTGATAGTTCCTTTTGTATACAGTCTTAATAATACAATGGGAAATGTAAAAGCCACCACTTATTTTGAAAAAAGGGAAGTTCGAAGTGCATATGCAACTGCTGAGATAGGTATTTCTGATGCGGTTTTTCTTAACCTGGCTGCCCGAAATGACTGGTCTTCCACTCTTCCTGTATCAAATAATTCTTATTTTTATCCATCTGCTTCACTCAGTGTGCTGGTTTCTAATCTATTTAAGATGCCGGAGATGGTGGATTACCTGAAAATATACGGTTCATGGGCTGAAGTTTCAAGTGACCTTAATCCTTATCAGATTTCTCCGGTTTATTTGAATGCCGGTTCCTACAGCGGAATGACCGAATTAACCTATCCGGGAGGTATTGTGAATCCGGATATAAAGCCCGAAAAGTCAACTTCTTATGAGTTTGGCCTGTCGGGTTCAATAATTGAAAACCGTCTTGGTTTTGACCTCACTTATTACAATGTTGTTGATGAAAATCAGATTATCAACCTTCCGGTTTCAGTAGCCTCTGGTTTTGACAGCAGAAAGGTAAATGGAAATCAGTACACTACCAATGGGTTTGAAGTTGTTTTAAATGGAAGCCTGGTAAAGTCTCCTGTTTTTAGGTGGGATATTGGACTTAACTGGTCGACAAGAGTGAAAAAATTAACTGCCATTTACGGAGATGCTGAAAAGTATGGTAATTATTCGGTCGGGGAAAGAATTGACAATTACTATGGAACAGGCTGGATGAAAACACCAGACGGACAACTAATTTTGTCAGAGAGCAATGGCTTGCCGGTAAGAGATCCTTTCCCGCAAATGTTTGGTCATACAGATCCAAATTGGCGTTTTGGCCTGCAGAATACATTCAGTTACAAAAAATTGTCGCTCAATGTAAATGTAGATGGTGTATGGGGCGGTGTAATTCGTTCATTAACAATAGAAAAGATGTGGTGGGGCGGTAAACATCCGGCTTCAACTGAGTACAGGGATGCGGAATATGCTGCCGGTGAGCCTGTTTATGTACCTGAAGGTGTTAATATTGTTAGCGGTGAACTCACAACCGATACCGAAGGGAATGTAATTTCTGATACGCGTCAGTATAAAACCAACGAAACAAAAGTTAGCTGGCAAACCTGGAGTCAACAGTATCCTTACAGGGCAAAGGTCTCGGAAAAAGAAAGTAAAAAATTTGCAAATATTCTTGACCGTAGTTTCATTAAGCTCAGGGAAGTATCTCTGACCTATGATATTAGTGAACTGGTTAGATTAACAGGACAGAAAAACCTTGAGCTTACGGCTTACGGGTATAACCTCTTTATGCTCAAGAAAGCACAAATCATTGATCCGGATTACGGAAACGATGATAACCTTCAGGATCCTTCCTCCAGGTATCTGGGCATGAGCGTAAAAGTTAAATTTTAACCATTAAAACCCCAAAAAATCATGAAAAATATATTGCTGGCAGGTATTTTAGTACTATTTACTTTGATTTCCTGCGAAAAACTCGAAACAATCAATAAAAACCCGAATAATGTATCCGAAACACATCCGCAGTTACTTTTAACGGGTATAGAATGGAATGCCTTCCAGGTGACTGGTACAGGTCCGCTTTACGCTTCAAGGATGATCCTGCAGACTGATGGTGAAAATGTAAACCAGTATTATAAATGGGACAGAGGCAGTTTTGATGACTACGATGATCTGCGAAATGTTACAAAAATGATGGAAGAGGCAAAAAGAATTGAAAATCCGGAATACGAGGCACTGGCAAAATTCTTCAGAGCCTATTATTTTTATAATCTGTCACTCTCTTTTGGGGACATTCCGTATTCAGATGCATTGAAAGGAGAATCAGAAAGGGTATTCACTCCTTCTTATGATCAGCAGAAAGATGTGTTTACCGGGATACTAAATGAGTTAAAGGAGGCAGATGATCTTTTAGTGGACCAGGCAGCATCAATTGAGGGTGATATTATTTATAACGGGGATCCTTATCAGTGGAGAAAATTAATTAATTCTTTCAGGCTGAAAGTGCTGCTGTCTCTCTCGAAACATGAATCTGATGCAGCTATGACTATAGCCTCAAAATTTGCTGAAATTGCCGGTAATAAACCATTGCTTGAGTCAAATACGGATAACGGGCAGCTTGTATTTATTGATCAGGTGGGCAGTCGGTATACCGAATATAATAACAGTGGTTATGGTTCAGGTATGTATATGGATTCAACATTCATTAAGAGGTTACAGGAACGTGAAGATCCACGGCTTTTTATTTTCTGCTCTCAAACCCGGAATGCCAAGGAGAGTGGTCTGGCAATTAATGATTTTGCTGCCTACGAGGGGGGAAATCCGGTTGCACCTTACAACGATGTTAATCTAAAAGCAATAGCAGGCAATACCTCCAAGGTTAATCTTCGCTATACTACTGACCCAGTTAATGAACCCGCCATTCTGATGGGGTATTCGGAACTTCAGTTAATACTCGCTGAGGCAAGGGTCAGAGGATGGATTACAACCGGAGATGCAGCGACTTATTATGCCAAAGGTGTGAACGCATCGTTTGCTTTCTATAATCAGTATGCTGAAAATTATGCACAGTATGTTGATGAAGCTGCTGCCGGAAAATATCTTTCAGGTGATATGGTGAATTTTGCAAATACAAATTCTACTGAGGAACAAATTACCCTCATTATATACCAAAAGTATTTTGGTTCATTTCTGCAGGGTGG
>DASQZP010000259.1:0-2190 GCA_035638655.1 Bacteroidales bacterium | reverse complement strand
TGTTTCATGGAGAACATATCCAACAACGCCTGTGTTGGATGCTCGTGAGCGCCGTCACCGGCGTTTATGATGGAAGCGGAGACACAGCGTGTCAGGTAATGTGGCACACCCGGACTCTCATGCCGGACAACCACCATATCTATTTTCATGGATTCAATATTACGAATCGTATCTTTAAGTGATTCCCCTTTTTTCGTACTCGAAGCACTTTTTGAAAAGTTAACGACATCGGCTCCCATCCTCTTCTGTGCCAGTTCGAACGATATACGGGTTCGTGTACTATTCTCATAAAAAAGATTTACGATCGTTTTATCACGTAATGTTGGCACCTTAGGAACCGGCCGGTCCAGGATGTCCCTGAAATGTCTCGCTTGATCCAAAACATAGCGAATATCATCCCCGCTGTAATCTTTCAACCCCAGCAGGTGTTTATGTTTAAATTCGTAAGGCGATTGTAAATCACTCATTGGGTTATACCACCAACACTTATTGTTCGTTTGAAGTATCCACTAAATAAACAGCATCTTCATTATCAAGTTCTTTGACATAAACTCTTACTTCTTCGCTCGATTGAGTAGGTACATGCAATCCGACATAATCGGCGGTAATCGGTAATTCCCTAAGCCCACGATCTATCATACAACAAAAACGGATTGTTTTTGGCCGGCCAAAGGCTGTCAATGCATCCAACGCAGAGCGTACCGTTCTTCCGGTGAATAGCACATCATCCACTAATATCAAATCCTTGCCATAAATATTGAATGGTATCTCGGTCACTTTAACAGTTGGCATTTTCATTTTCGAACGGTAATCGTCACGATAGAAAGATACATCCAATACACCGACCGGAATATTCACACCATATGCCTTTTTAATGTTTTTCTGAATCCTTTTGGCAATATAAACACCCCTCGTCTGCATCCCGATAATAGCTAAATTGGAAAGATCATCATAGGGTTCACCGAATTGATGAGCAAATCGCATTAAAATGCGGCTTATTTCCTCTTCAGATAAGAGCCTGGCTTTTGTTTCGGGCATAAAATTACACTATTCAGATCAATTTCAATAAGTTTAGATAATGTAAAAATCTATCTCAACAATTAGTACTACTAATTAAAACTTTTATATTAAAATCACTAGAGAATACAGAAATTAAAAGTCAGGATATAGACTAATCGAATCCGGTGATGACCTATTTCGCTTTGCACCGTGTGCTATGCCCATTGCGCCAGGCTTATTACTTACGTCTTAATATTTTATTGTTTATTCTTTATATATATTTCATATCAGTTATATAAGCTAAAGGGGATTGATATTTTTAAGTATTATAAAATCAGATGCAAGTAAAACGACATTCTATTGCAAAAAATACCGGTTGGCTGTCTGGCGTCAATCTTTTAATCAAACCCCTTTCTTTTGTATTTATTATTATATCCACACGACTTTTGGGTGCAGAGGACTTCGGTAAATTCGCATTCGCCGTTTCAATTGTTTCATTTATCAATGTTTTTTTTGAAGGCGGTATTAATATCCATACCGTACGTTCCATTTCCGCTGAGAAACAAATTTATACCGAGAATTTCTATTTGCATCTTGTACTGAAAGTAGCTGGTGGTTTACTCACCGGAATTATAGCATTCCTGTTCCTCATATTTACACACTATGAAAACACCATCGTTTATCTCACACTTATAGCAATTAGTTTTATTACTTTTAATGTATTATTGATTCACTTACGTACTTATTTCCGGGCTTTTGAAATAATGAAATATGAGGGGTATTCAATAGCCGTGGAGAAGATCGGATTAATTATTATTTGCGGTGCAGCTTTACTAATACACAGAAGTGTCATCTTATTTACGGTTTTCTATGCCTTTACCTACTTTCTAACATTTTTATATACCCTTGTTTTACTTTTTAAGGTCCTCGGTAAGCCTAAATTTCAATTCCATATTTCACGTATTTATAGTGATGTACTAGCACGTGCTTCGCCTTTTGCTATTATGAATATACTTATTGTAGGCCGTTCACGAGCAGGAACTGTTTTATTGAAAATTATCACTCATAAAGACAATTGGGTTGGGTATTATAACGCATCCTACCGTCTTTTAAACTCATTCCTGTTATTCCCCAACATGATCACAACACCGTTGATGCCAGTTATTGTTCGTATTCAAAATCGATTTATAA
>DASQZP010000258.1:0-3833 GCA_035638655.1 Bacteroidales bacterium | reverse complement strand
AATACCCGAGTCTCTTCATTAATATTGGCCTGTCCAACCTCTGTGACACTTCTTATACCTGTAATTGGAGCATTGCGCTAATATTAACAGGTATTTATTTAAGAAGAAAATGCAACTTTTACACGGTTTACTATATCAGGCATGTCTTTGTTTAATTTAATGGTAAGCCAGCCCAGGATGATACCAAAAGCAATATGTGCCAGATATACTGTTGTAAGAAACTGATAACCATCTTTAAACTGCAATCCTAAAACACCAACACCGAGGGCTTTGGCAGCAGGACTGATCATAAAAACGGTTCCTATTAAGAATGCATAAACAAGCGCTATTTTCATTTTTCCCTGTCCAAAGATCAAGCTGAAAATAATTCCAAAAGTAGCTCCATTCCAGAAATGATAAGTCCAACCAGCAACATTTGACCAAAAATCAGGTCCCGAGGCAAAGCGGTTGAGCAATAAAACGCCCAGCAACTTTGGCATATCACCTGGCATCCATCCCATTCTGAATCCGATTTCCCTTATTAGTTCCAGTCCCACTGTGGCAGCTAAACCTGCCAGTATTCCATTAGAAATCTGCTTACCCAGGTGGTCATATTTCATCACACCGGCAAAAATCATCAGAACCAGGATTAATATAAACGAAGGTATCAGAAACACAATTGCTAACGATGAAAGTTTTGCCAGACCTGCCTGAGCTATGGGAAATAGATTGGGAGAAATACCTGCAAGCAGCAGCACTACTAATATCATTATTAAATTTTTCTTTTCCTGATTCATGACATTCACTTTTAAATTAGTTCATTCATTATTTCAAAGCGAGAAAAAACAGGCCGGAAACCAATTATATTTTCCGGCCTGGCAATAGATCATTTGGATAACATTTTCATCATCATATCCAATTTACCATCAAGCTTTTGACCAATCATTTTTACTTTCTTATTTTCAAATGAAGCAAAAAGATCAGATGGTTTGAAATAATTAACAAACACATTTCCGTTTTCTTCATAAACATTAACCCTAACCGGAATTACAAGGCCAACAGAAGGATCAGCGGAGAAAGCATCCTTTCCTACAGTTGGGTTTCCTATAAAAAATGAATGGGCATTTACATTTAATCCTGTCATGGACAGTATTTTACCCTGGTTAAGTTCGGATAATACCATTAACCCGCCATCAGAAACGGCTTTTTTAATAGTACTGATAGTACCGTTAAAATCTTTGGATGATTGAACAGTAACCGGTTTGATTGTCTGTGCATTTAAATTGTTGGAAAAGCCAGACAGGCTGATCATAAACACTGACAATAATATCAATTCACGAATTTTAAGATTTAAGCTTTTCATAATATTAGATTTTAAGTTTAAAACTATTTTTAATTTATATGACTATTTGCTTTCGCTCAGCCCCTGTTTCCCCTAAAGGGGATCCCTCGCACAAAATAGTACCGAATTTAAATTTGGTAAATCCGTGTGTGAGCCCCCTTTAGGGGAAGGGGGCAGTGTAAGCGGACTTTTTCTGGACCTATTTTATCGAATTATCTTTATACATGATTCCCGATACTCATATTAATTTAATAACCTGTTAAAAGAATCAGAACTACCGAAACCGTTTGCAGCGCATTTACGGCGCCACTCTGCAGTTTTGCCTTTGGTAGTAACAATCCCTTTATTTCGCTTCTTTTCTGGCGGCTGTCATTGCATCAGCAAGTACCTGGTCGGATTTAGCAAGGCTTACCTGATTAATCAGTTTCCCTGAACCGGCATCAAAGAAGTAAGCTACACCAGTGGCCTGGCGTGAGGCCATGGCCTGTTCCAATCCATACTTTTTTAGTGTTTCAGATGACTTCTTCTTTGTTTCCTTATTGCTAACATCATTGGCGAGAAACTTTACAGCGCCATCCTTGTTATTTGACTTAAAAGCAGCCATTGCCCTTTCCCCGTTTTTCTGACACACAGGGCACCAGGTTGCTTCATTAATTACGGCAATTACTTTGGCTTCTGATTGGGCCGCTGCCGACACGGAAATCAAAACGAAAAGTGCGAGGCTTGTTAAAATTGATTTAGTTGTTTTCATCCTACTTGATTTTTGGTTATACATTAAAAGATTTTAAGTATTAGTAGGAAGAAAAACAGAACCTGACAGTTTTAATCATTTTTTTTGCATCGAATATCTATCACTCTAATTTTATGGAGCTTACAAAGTTAAAATATATAGATATTCTAATCTCAGGTTTATTCCCCGGTCAGTTCATTTCATACTGATCGTTAAAAGTGCAATAAACGATACCTTAAGAATATAAAAGGCAGTAAATAAATGTAAGTATGATTATATTCAGAGTCTGTCAATAAAGTCAACTGTCCGGATCATAATGTTCGGGAACAGGGCGTGAAGGTATCGTACATGATGGACAGACACTACTTAATCTGAATCACCGAGCTTATCAACAATCTGTTGTTTAAACTGATTCAGTTCTGATGCAGAAAGGTTTTCATGGCGGGTCTTTTCAATGGCCTGATCAATATAAGCGCTTTGCTCCTCGTAACGAGTACAGGCATCACACATCATTTTGTGTGCTTTTAGCTGCATTCTTTCCATCCAGGAAAGCCGGAAATGCATTTTTTTTTCAATGAGTTCCGTGGCTTTCAGACAGGATAAAAAGAGTATATGCATTAATTTCTTCATTTCTTATTCTATTGTTTAAACCAGCTGTGTTCAATACAATCGCGTAACTGGAGTTTAGCTCTGTGGACTATCTGCCATAAATTAGTAGGTGTAATATCCAATTCCTGACAAATCTCTTCACCGTCTTTTTCCACCAGATACTTTAATTTCACACAGGTACTCCATTTTTCAGGCAGTGCCTCCAGGCACTTTTTCAATACCTCCTGAAAACCGGCATCATCCAGTAAATTTGTTTCTTCTTCGTGCCAGTCCCCGGGCCGTTTTTCATACTTCCAGCTTCCATCCTCATCGAAAAACTGTGCAAAAACCTGATCATCCATCCGCACCGGTTGTCTTACTTTTTTGCGGTACACATCAATAATCTTAAAGTTTAAAATGGCAAGTAACCATGTTTTTGGTGAGCTGTCACCTTTAAATGTATCAATTTTTTCAGCCGCAGCCATGAATGTATCCTGTACCAGATCCTTTGCCAGTTCGGAATCAGAAACTTTATGCAAAGCCCATGAATAAAGATCACTTGTATAGGCTTCAACCATCTCGGTCAACTTAATTGTTGTGGTAGTGGCCATGTATTATCTGGTTAATATTCATTTACAAAGTAACACAAATTTAAAGATATTCGATAAACGATTTGTTCATAAGAAAGTTTGCTGCAATAAAAAGAAGTTGTAAGTATAGATCCGGGATCTTGAAATTTAAATTTAATTGATACATGTTTGGAGACATTTGCGAAAAAAATTATAACTTGAAAAATTAATTCAGGCAAGTCATTCATAACCTATAGAAATTTTTGCTTCAATGAGAAAAGCAAATCAGAAAATAACAGACAAAAAAACACTGGAAGAGATCCTCTCACGAGAAATTATTTGTCATGTAAGCATGAATGATAAAGGATTTCCTTACATACTTGCTTTTAACTATGGCTACCAGGATAATTGTCTCTATATTCATTCTGCAGCGGAAGGGAAAAAAATTGACCTCCTCCGTTCTAATTCAGAAGTGAGTTTTGCTGTTGAACAGCAAGCCGGCTTACTAAAGGGAGATAAAGCCTGCCAGTGGTCAACCGTTTACAGATCGATGGTTGGCAAGGGCAAGGTTACTTTCATTACTGATCAGGAAAAAAAGAGGGAAGCACTGGCCGTAATCATGAAG
>DASQZP010000257.1:0-7134 GCA_035638655.1 Bacteroidales bacterium | reverse complement strand
TAAAAGAAAAAGGATACAATGACCTGATCAAAAGAAAAACCGGACTGCTGATCGATCCTTATTTTTCAGCCAGCCGGTTGCACTGGGTGATGGAAAACGTAGAAGGAATAAAGCAACGAGCTGACAGGGGCGATTTGTTGTTGGGAACTATGGACTCCTGGATACTTTGGAAGCTGACCGGTGGAAAGGTACACGCGACCGACCATTCCAATGCCTGCCGGACAATGTTGTTTAATATTCATACCCTGCAATGGGATGATGAGCTGATTTCATTATTTGGTCTTGAAAAAAACATGTTCCCGGAAGTTCGTTTCAGTGATGAAATATTTGGTTACAGTGATCCTGATGTTATTTTTGATAAATCATTACCTATCGCTGGTTTGTTGGGTGATTCTCATGCTGCTCTTTTTGGTCAAAAATGTTTTGAATCGGGAATGGGCAAAGCAACCTATGGCACTGGTTCTTCAATCATGATGAACATCGGAACCAAACCACTAAATGCTCCTCAGGGACTGGTGACTTCTATCGGGTATAGCATGAACAAGAAAATTCATTATGTATTCGAAGGCAATATTCACTGCACAGGAGACACGATCAACTGGCTGAAAAACGAAGTGCAGTTAATCAACGATGTTTCTGAAGCTGAACCTTTGGCGAAATCAGTCAGCGACAACAATGGTGTGTATTTAGTTCCGGCTTTTGTTGGACTGGGTGCGCCGCATTGGAACAACGAAGCACGTGCCTGTTTGTCAGGAATGCCCAGAAATACAACTAAAGCACACATTGTACGGGCAGCTCTGGAAAGCATTGCCTACCAGGTGAAAGACCTGATTACCCTGATGGAAGAGAAGGGTGGTATTGAGCTGCAGGAACTCCGGGTTGACGGCGGTCCTACACGCAACAATTTCCTGATGCAGTTTCAATCGGACATGATCAATCATGATGTTACCCGTTCCGATATTGAAGAAGCTTCAGCTTTGGGCACAGTTTTTATGGCCGGGCTGGCTGTTGGCTTCTGGAATAACATGGCTGAAATTCAGGCATTGCGACAGGTGAACAGAAAATTTGAACCTTGCATGCCGAAACAGGATGTGGAAAGAATTTATGACGGTTGGAAAATAGCAGTTAAAAGGTCACTCTTAACTTAATTATTGTCGATAATACACCATCAAAATAAATACCTATGAAGACAAAGTTGATCATTGTTATTTTTATCCTTTTTAATTATTCCCTGCTGTCTGCACAGACTCAGATTGAAAAATGGCGAGTATTTGAAGTTACCCTGACCGGCCCGGATTCGGGTAATCCCTTTCTTGACGTTGAGTTGTCGGCTGATTTTATACACCTGAGCGATACCATTCATGTTCAGGGATTTTATGACGGTAAAAAGATTTATAAAATCAGGTTTATGCCCGAACAGGAAGGTGAATGGAAGTATGTGACAAACAGTACGAATAAAAGGCTGGATAAAAAGACGGGGCATTTCAATTGTACACCACCGAAGGCAGAAAACCACGGACCTGTAATTGTTAAAGATACCATTGAATTTGCTTATGCTGATGGAAAACCATACTATTCTTTTGGGACAACTTGTTATGGCTGGGTTCATCAGGGAGACAGCCTTGCCGATCTCACGTTAAACACCCTATCCGGGGGATATTTCAATAAGCTGAGAATGTGTATTTTCCCAAAAAGTTATGATTGGAATCATAACGAACCTTTATACTATCCGTTCGAAGGGAAGCCATTAAAGGATTGGGATTACAGCAGATTTAATCCGGTTTTCTTTCAAAATATTGAAAAACGGATAAAACAACTTGATGATTTGGGGATTGAAGCTGACCTGATTGTGTTTCATCCATACGATAGATGGGGATTCAGCACCATGGACCGTAAGACTGACGACCGCTATATCAAATATATAATTGCAAGATTTTCAGCATATAAAAATGTTTGGTGGAGCATGGCCAATGAATTCGATTTTATGAGAGCTAAAAATATGGATGATTGGGACCATTACATTGAAATGTTTGCCAAACTCGATCCATACCATCATTTGCGGAGTATTCACAATGGTGCAAAATGGTACGACCATACGAATCCGCTGATTACCCACGTCAGTATTCAAAGCGAAGACACCTATAAAGGAAGGCAGTACCAAAACAAATATCATAAACCAATCATATTTGATGAGTGCCGATATGAAGGAAATATACCCTGGTCATGGGGGAATCTTACTGCCAGGCGATTAACGGAAAAATTCTGGAGAGGATTTCTCAGTGGTTCACATGTCGGACATAGTGAAACATACCTGGTTAGTAAAAATTTAAAACTTCCTGGCAAATCAAATGCGGTGATGTGGTGGTCGAAAGGAGGAGTTCTCCGTGGTGAAAGTCCTGAAAGGATAAAATTTTTACGCGGAATTATGGAGTCGGCTCCCTTTCCGTTAAAACAGGCTCATTTGGTAGCCTCCTGGATGCCTTATTCCGGTCTCCGTTATAAGGATGAATATTTTTTAATCTATTTCAACGACGATCAGCCCCGAAGCACGATAATTAATCTTCCCGAAAAGGGACTTTTTAAAGTGGAAGTCATTGATACCTGGAACATGACTGTTACTCCCTTAAATCAAGATTATTCCGGGCGATGTATGATTGAACTTCCACAGAAACCATATATAGCCCTTAGAATTATTAAACAGGAAAATTAAAAGTTCAAATTATTTTAAACAGATATGAAACTGAAAAAACAAACATTTGGCGTAATCATCGCCACCCGGAATATTTTTAATTTTAAACTGGCTGTTGAAGCCCGTCAGAAGGTATTAAAAAAGTTAGACAGCATGGGCTTTGGCTATGTCATTCTTCCGGAAGATGAGACACCAACAGGCAATATTGAAGGGTATGCTGACGCTGTAAAATGCGGGGCATTATTCAAAAAAAACAGTGATATTATCGACGGGATCATCGTGGTTCTGCCAAACTTTGGCGATGAGCTGGGAGTGGTGAATTCCATTAAACTGTCTGGTTTGAATGTACCGGTTTTGGTCCAGGCCTGTGATGACGATAACGACAAGGTAGACGTTAAAAGCCGCCGCGATGCATTCTGTGGAAAACTATCAGTTTGCAATAATTTCTACCAATACGGCATTAAATTTACCGACACCATTTATCACACGTACAGTCTGGACAGCGATGAATTTACAAAAGACCTCGTGAAATTTGCCGCTATCTGCCGCGTAGTGAAAGGATTGACCAACTTGCGCGTCGGAGCTATCGGCACCCGTCCCATCGGTTTCCAAACCATGCGCTACAGCGAAAAATTGTTACAGAAATATGGCATCACGATAGTACCTGTTGACATGTCCGAAATTATTGCTGCAGCCAATAAAATTGATGAGAACGACCCGGCAGTAAAAGAAAAAGTTGATGCCATTCAGATGTATGGAGCTTGTGGCATTGCCTCAAAAGGTAAAATTGCTCATCAGGCACGTTTTGGCCTGGCTGTTGAAAACTGGATAAACGATAATGACATCGATATTTCTGCGTTACAATGCTGGGAATCCATTGAGAAAAATTACGGGTGTGCCGCCTGTGTCACTATGAGTATGATGGGGGAAAAACTAATGCCTTCTGCCTGCGAGGTGGATGTAGCCGGGACTATCTCCATGTATGCATTGGCTCTGGCTGCCAAAACACCTTCAGCCATCCTTGACTGGAACAATAATTTTGGCCATGACAGGAATAAAGTAGTAGCTACTCATTGCAGCAACTACCCAAAATCATTCTTTCAAAGTGAAATTGAAATTGGTAGTCTGGATGTGTTGGGAACGGTATTGGAAAGCGAAGATACCTTCGGTGCTGTAAAAGGAAAGGTAGCAGGTGGGGATATGACTTATTTCCGTATATCCACCGACGACAACAAAGGCATTGTTAAATCATATCTGGGAGAGGGTAAAATAACCGACGACCCTTACGGAATGGATGGAGGTATCGCTGTTTGCGAAATCCCTAACCTCCAGAATCTGATGAAATTTATGTGTAAAAACGGGTTCGAGCACCATGTAGCCATGGTTCGCGAACATGTAAGTGAAGTACTGGAAGAAGCCATCGGTAATTACCTTGGCTGGGAACTTTACAGGCATGAATAATTGGAATTGTGTTGTGAATAATGAAAAAGTAAACTGAAAATGAGTACATATACAGACCTGGAACTTCAGCTGAAGTCAGTTAAATACCGTAAGGCTTTGCTGAAATACATCAAAATGGCCAATGCCGGCCATACCGGGGGAAGCCTTTCCTGCACAGATATACTGAATGTCCTTTACAACGATGTGCTGGGTGTGACACCTGAAAATTTTTCGGACCGCCAGCGTAACCGCTATGTACAAAGTAAGGGGCATTCCGTTGAAGCGTTATACGTGGTATTGGCTGACCAGGGTTTTTATCCCGAAAGTGATTTGGAAACCTTGTGCCGCTACAAGACAAAATACGTTGGACATCCCACCAGAAAGGTAAACGGTATTGAGTTTAATACCGGTGCGCTGGGACACGGACTGGCTATCTCAGCCGGTATTGCACTGGCTGCTAAAAAAGACCATCACGATTATAAAGCCTTCACCCTTCTTGGCGATGGTGAACTGGCCGAGGGTTCAAACTATGAAGCTGCCATGATGGCCTCCCATTACAAACTGGATAACCTGGTTGCCATCCTTGACCACAACACCCTCCAAATATCCGGTAGGAACCGTGATGTTTGCAGCCCCTACCCGATTGATGAAAAATTTAAAGCTTTTGGGTGGAGCATGGTGTCCATTGACGGAAACAGTATTCCTGAACTGCGAAAAGCGCTGCATGAGCTGCCGGCGGAAAAAGACAAACCAACACTGATTATTGCCAATACCATCAAAGGGAAAGGTATCAGTTTTATGGAAGACCAGCAGAAATGGCACCACCGCGTTCCTACAGACGAGCAATACAAACAAGCAATGGAAGAACTGAATAACCAGATAGAAGCGCTTGAAAAACAATTAATATTAAATTGAACATGACATTACAAACACTTACCATAGGAAGAGCAAACCTGGAAGAATTCGCGGCAACATTAATGGAACTGGCTGAAAAAGACTCTAATATACTGGCAGTAACGAGTGATTCACGCGGATCAGGTAAATTAGGCTCTTATGCAGATAAATTCCCGGAACAGATTGTAGAAGTGGGTATAGCCGAGCAAAACCTGGTGGGCGTTTCAGCCGGATTGACCTCGACAGGAAAAAACGTGTTTGCCGTTTCACCTGCCTGCTTTTTAACCGCCCGCTCACTTGAACAGATCAAAAACGATGTGGCCTATTCCAACCAGCCGGTTACCCTGGTGGGAATCAGTGCCGGCGTTAGTTACGGGGCACTGGGCTCTACACACCATTCTACCCATGATATTGCAGTCTTAAGAGCCATTCCAAATATTGATATAGTAGTGCCTGCTGATAATTTTGAAACACGGGAGGCCATACTTGCTGCTTCAAAATCAAAGAAACCCGTTTATCTGAAGTTTGGAAAGAAGGCAATGCCTAATCTTCCCCGACTTGAAAAAAAGTACGAAATCGGAAAAGCATCAACCATTTGTGAAGGGGATGATGTAGCATTTATCGCCTGTGGCGAGGCCGTTGCTCCGGCTTATGAAGCAGCCCTGCAGCTTGAAGCCCGCGGTATTAAAGCAGAAGTTATCAGTATGCACACGGTCAGCCCGTTGGATCAGGAAATTATTAAAAAAGTGGCTAAAAAATGCAGGGCGATTATTACCGTGGAAGAACACAGCATTCGCGGCGGACTTGGTGAAGCCTGCGCCTCTCTTCTGATGCAGGAACAACTGTTTGTTCCGTTTAAAATTATAGGGATCAAATACGAAGATACAGTAACAGGATCTCAGGGTGATATTTTCAAACACTATGGAATAACCGGGGATGGATTAGTGGAAACAGCTCTCAGCTTAATCAAATAAATGAAACTTTTAAAAACAATGAAGTATCAGTCTTTTATTATCAAACCATTGATCTTTCTGATCTTACTAATGGGAATGATTAGCTGCAATCCGGGTGTAAAAAAGGATAAGACCAAAAAGATGGCTGTAGTCATTTCAACACTAAACAATCCGTGGTTTGTTGTGTTGGGTGAATCAGCCGCCAAACGTGCACGTGAACTGGGATACGAGGCACAGATCTTCGATTCTCAGAACAATTCCGCCAAAGAAGCGGAGCACTTCGACAATATTATTGCCATGGGTTATGATGCTATCCTGTTCAATCCTACTGATGCCGATGGCTCCGTACTCAACGTGAAACGGGCCAAAGCTGCAGGAATCCCCACCTTTTGTATCGACCGTGAGATCAATTCGAAAGACGCGGCTGTTACACAGTTGCTTTCGGATAGTTTTACCGGTTGTGTCAGGGAAGGAGAATATTTCGTGAAGCAGATGCATAAAAAGGGGAATTATGTTGAAATCCTGGGTTTAGTTGGAGACAACAACACCTGGAACCGTTCCAATGGCTTTCACAGCGTAGTCGATGAGTTTCCGGATCTGAAGATGGTGGCTCAGCAAAGTGCCGATTTTGACCGTAACAAGGCACTGGATGTGATGGAAACCATCATGCAGGCCCACCCTGATATTGATGCTGTCTTTTGCGGAAACGATGCCATGGCACTGGGTGCCTATCAGGCTGTACTGGCTGCCGGTAAGGCTGACAAGATCAGGATTTTTGGCTTTGACGGTTCAGATGATGCTGTTCGCTCGATTGCTGAAGGAAAAATGGCTGCCACGGTCATGCAGTTCCCCGTGCTCATGGCAAGAAAATCTGCTGAACTCGCCGATGAATACATCAAGGGACGGCGCGATTTTGACAATCGGACACCTGTTGAGGTGGAGCTGGTTACTCCTGAAAATGTTTCAAAATTCCTTCCTGAAAAATAATACCCATGAACAATACAATTAAATATATCCTCGGAATCATAGCCATTTTACTGGTAGTCTATTTTTCACTGGACATTGAAAATCTGCAGGAACACCAGGCCAACACAACGAAAAAAGCATTCGATGCCACGGAATATGCTGCCAGTTTCTGGGAAGAAGATCTTCCAAAAA
>DASQZP010000256.1:0-2642 GCA_035638655.1 Bacteroidales bacterium | reverse complement strand
AAAGATCAGATAGCTAAGATTGACCAGCTGTTGGCAACCCGGCAACAAGCAGCTGCACAAGCAGCACAGAAAGAATCGGATTACAGCAAGGCAGTTTCCACAGGTGACAACATGTTTAAGCTGGAGGAATATGCAGCCTCCAAAGCTGCTTATCAGCAAGCATTATCTATAAAACCAGATGAAGCATATCCGGAGAATCAAATAGCAAAGATTGACCAGCTAGTGAAATCCCGTCAACAGGCAGCTGCAGCTACGGCACAGAAAGAGCAGGAATATAAAGAAACTGTGTCCGGGGCTGACAAGCAGTTCGATAATGCAGACTATGAGGCTGCACAAGAATTATATAAAAAGGCACTAACCCTTAAACCAGATGAAATATATCCAAAACAGAGACTTGCAAGAATCAAGGAAATAAGAGAAATGCTTGCAAGTAATGAAACCACGGCTAAACAGAAAAAATTACAGGAGGAGCAGCAGGCAGGTAAGAAAATTCCTTTGAAAGATTTAAAATCTATGGATGATACAGAACTTGATATGTATTTGAAAAAGCTCAGTAAATCTTATCCTGAAGGTATCTCCCATGAGATTTATTCAGTTGGTAATGACGAAATTCATCGTTATATAATAATTCGTAACGGAGAAATAAAAGAATTCAGGATGATTAGACATGGATGGGGTGGTATTGATTATTCGTTGAATGATAAACCAGTAACTGCATTGTATTTCAATCAGCAGATTAAAAAAAGGGATGAAGAATATTACAAAACAATTAAAAAGTAATGAGAGTTTTAACCTGTTTCTTTGTCTTTTTCATACTTATCATTAACTACGGATGTACCCACAGAAATCAAGGTCAAAAAGACTCTGTCAGGTCAAATGCTTTTAAGGAATTGCCCATAAAATATGCGAAGGGTTTCACTATCAGAAAGGTTAACAATTCTTTCTTGTTGAGTGTGCAAAACCCATGGCAGGGAGCGCGGAATATTGTTTACCGTTACTTGCTGGTTCCCAGGGGAGAAAAGGTTCCTGAAGGGATAGATGATGTTCAGATTATACGTACACCCGTAAAAAAAATCATCTGCATGTCAACCACTTACATTGCGATGATTGATTTACTGGGAGAAACGGAAACGATAAAGGGGATATCAGGTTCAAGTCTGGTAAATAATAAGCAGGTAAGAAAAATGCTTAAAAATGGAGCAATTCGTGATGTTGGATATGATCAGGGACTAAATTTTGAAGAAATCATTGGTTTAAATCCTGATCTGCTTATGACATATGGTGTATCAGGAAATCATATTTCTTCAGTTCATAAACTGGAAAACAGTGGTGTAAAAGTGGTATACAATGCTGAATACCTGGAGAATACGCCACTGGGGAAAGCAGAATGGATCAAATTTATTGGTGCCTTTTACGGAAAGGAAGAAATTGCTGCTAGTTATTTTGACAGTATTGCTGATCTTTATAATAATCTGAAAGAATTAACCAGTTCAGTGAAGGAAAAACCAGTTGTCCTAACCGGTCTCCCATGGAAAGAGAGTTGGTATGTACCGGGAGGGAAGTCGTTTATGGCCAATTTTATAAAGGATGCCGGCGGAAATTATCTTTGGCGGGATGATGATTCCAGGGAAAGTTTTCCGCTCGATCTGGAAGCAGTTTTTAATAAAGGTATGCAGACTGATGTATGGATTAATACCGGTTCTGCCGGTTCTTTGAAAGAAATTGCAGATGTAGATGACAGACTCACGAACCTCGGGCCTTTCAGAAAAATGGAGATATATAATAACAATGCCCGGTTAAATCAATTCGGAGGAAATGATTACTGGGAATCCGGGGTGATCAAACCGCACATAATTCTGAAAGATCTGATAAAAATCTTTCATCCCGAATTGCTTTCCGATCATCAATTCTACTTTTATAAAAAACTAAACTAATATTTAAAGGATAATTTGATTTAATCATTTGCTTAAATATGGAGCAAGAACATATCAAAACACCCTGAGAAAAGTGTACATTTGTAACCTTAATTTTTAATTCTAAAACCTATGGCCAGTAAAAAGAAACTGAAAAAAAGCATTAATAACCTGACGTATGAATTAATTTCTGAATGTTTAACATTCAAACATTTTCATCCTGAGGTGGAAAGTGAAAAGATTGATGCTGTGATGCATAAAATACTTGAAACCAGAAATGATCTGGTTGCCAGGATCAGCAATCCCGACGGGAAAGGCAATGTTAAGATCAATCGTCAGCATTATAATTCGATTCAGCAGGATATGAATTTGATGGTAGATGCCATGGATGAGCTGGGGAAGCTGGCTAAATAGTAGATGTTGCAGTTTCCTGTATAAAAAGAGTTTTTTTTAAGCTAATTTTAATGCAGGTGAAGAGCCAAAAGACCACATTGTTCATTTTTTTATTTCTCTTACTGGCCGGAGCATTTGTTGCTGATCTTGCCATCGGATCAGTAGCCATACCTGCCCGGGATATAGTTAACATTCTTTTTACGGGACAGGCTGCCAGGCCCGAATGGAGAACCATCCTGATAGATTTTCGTTTGCCACGGGCTATTACTGCAATACTGGCTGGTACAGCCCTCTCGGTAAGCGGTTTGCAAATGCAGACCATTTTCAGAAACCCGC
>DASQZP010000255.1:0-3344 GCA_035638655.1 Bacteroidales bacterium | reverse complement strand
AATTGTTTACCTCTTGTCAGCACTGCAAGAAAGGCAACAGAAGAGGACTTGGATTTGACAAACCGGAGATGGATTACAGCAAGGAAGGACCCACCTGCCAGTGTGTACCCGCTTCAAGCTTCGGCCACACCGGCTTTACCGGCACTATGGCCTGGGCTGACCCTGACAATCAGATCGTATATATATTCCTTTCCAACAGAGTCCACCCTTCCCAGGACAATAACAAACTGGTATCAATGGACGTACGTACCAAAATCCAGCAGGTTATCTATGATGCGATGAAGTGAGGAAGACGGGAAAAAGTCGGAAGTCGGATGACCGACGGAAGTCGGATGTCCGAAGTCGGAAGGAAGGAAGATTACGGCATGGCCGGTAGATAGTGAGGGGGCGAAGAAGCGATGGGGCGACTGGGCGAGGGAGCGATGAGGCGACGGAGCCATGAACCTTCTGAACAATAAACAACTCAATGCTGAAACCATTAAAAACACCTGAAACTTCCGGATCAACCTGAAACAACCTGAAACCATTTCAAACTATTTCAAATATTCAAACAACTATCGAATAAACAACTGAATTACAACCGAATAATTCCGCACCTACGGAGCTGTTGTACGTAAAATTTTATGAATTTTCTACCATAATGTCGTCACTACGTGACTTGCCACGTTTATCCATTTATACTATAGTAAGAGCGTGCAAACTGTAACAATCTGAAACATTTTGAAACAATATCAAACAATATCAAACAACCGAATTACAACTGAATTACTACCGGTCCGAAAGCTTTCGGACAAACAACTGAATTACCACCGAATTACCACCGAACAAACAACCGAATTACTACCGAAATCCCCCTCATGTTGAAAAACAATATTCCTTATTCCCATTTTTAGAGCCCCTGATAACAGTAATTCTAATTTATTACTTACTTTTGTGAAAACTTTCACACTAAAGTTTCTTTTTTGAAAAATTCATTTCCGGGAATAGCTTATTTTTTCGGAAATCTTTTACTTTTTGGATGTGAATAACAAATCTAAAACAATTATCAGAAGTTGAATAAATAATATTTTTATTATGAAACCTACACACATTGAGCATATTGGAATTGCTGTCAGCAACCTGGAAGAAAGTATCCGTTATTATGAGGAAGTGCTCGGACTTGAATGCTATAATATAGAAGAAGTAGCTGATCAGAAAGTACGTACGGCCTTTTTTAAGGTAGGACAAACCAAGATTGAACTGCTGGAGTCTACCGATCCGGAAGGACCCGTAGGTAAATTTATCGGGAAAAAAGGGCAGGGAGTACATCATATTGCTTTTGCCGTGGATGATGTCAACCAGGCTTTGAATGATGCTGCTGATAAAGGCGTGCAGCTGATAGACAAGAAACCTCGTAAAGGTGCTGAAGGACTGAATATTGGTTTCCTTCATCCTAAATCAACAAACGGAGTACTTACTGAATTATGCGGTGACAAATAACCTGTTGGCTCTTATTTGAACCGGCAATTTTTATAATTTTTTTAACTATTTACAGCTTATGAGTAGTCAGGATAAGATCAGGGAACTTATTGAGTTAAGAGACAAAGCCCGGCTTGGTGGAGGTGAGAAACGCATTGAAAGCCAGCATAAAAAAGGGAAACATACTGCCAGGGAACGAATCGAGATATTGCTGGACGAAGGCAGTTTCGAGGAGTTTGATATGTTTGTGACCCACCGCACCACCGATTTCGGACTCGACAAAGAAAAATATCTTGGAGACGGCGTAGTAACAGGTCATGGCACTATCGACGGACGCGTAGTGTACGTTTTCTCCCAGGACTTTACTGTTTTTGGTGGTTCACTTTCGGAGACTTTTGCCAAAAAGATATGTAAGGTAATGGACCAGGCCATGAAAGTGGGAGCACCACTAATCGGCATCAACGACAGTGGCGGTGCCCGTATTCAGGAAGGTGTCAGAAGTCTGGCGGGTTATGCTGAGATTTTTCAGCGGAACATAATGGCCTCGGGCGTGATCCCGCAGATATCTGCTGTTTTTGGTCCGTGTGCCGGAGGCGCAGTATATTCGCCTGCTCTTACCGATTTCATTGTAATGAGTGAACAAACCAGTTATATGTTCGTTACCGGACCAAAGGTAACCAAAACAGTTACCGGTGAGGTTATCGATACTGAAAATCTCGGTGGTGCCAGTGTGCATGCTTCCAAATCGGGTGTGACCCATTTCGTGGCCGAGGACGAAGAAGAGGGATTGTTGCTCATCCGGAAACTGATCAGTTACCTGCCGCAGAATAACCTGGAAGATCCTGTAATCACCGATAGCAAGGATCCGATCGATCGCCTGAGCGATGAACTCAATGATATCATTCCGGAAAATACTAATCAGCCCTATGATGTAAAAGATGTGATTTATTCGGTGGTTGATTATAACGAGTTTCTGGAAATACACCGGCATTATGCCCGGAATATAGTTGTTGGTTTTGCCAAATTTAATGGCATACCGGTGGGTATCGTGGCCAATCAGCCAAATTTCCTGGCAGGCGTGCTGGATATCGATTCTTCCAGGAAAGCAGCCCGTTTCGTTCGTTTCTGCGATGCCTTCAACATTCCCGTGGTTACCTTCGTGGATGTTCCCGGGTTTTTGCCTGGCAGTGCCCAGGAGTATGGTGGTATCATCATTCACGGGGCCAAGCTGATGTTTGCCTATGGTGAAGCTACCGTACCCAAGGTTACCATCACCTTACGTAAATCCTACGGTGGGGCACACGATGTAATGAGTTCCAAACAGTTGCGCGGTGACATTAACTATGCCTGGCCAACGGCTGAGATTGCCGTGATGGGAGCAAAAGGTGCTGTTGAAGTGCTGGAAGGTAAAAATATAAGCAAAATTGCTGATGAAAAAGAAGCTGCTGCCTATGCTAAAGGTAAAGAAGAAGAATACACGAATAAATTTGCCAACCCTTATGAAGCAGCTCGTTACGGGTATATCGATGATGTGATCGAACCCCGGAATACACGGTTTAGGATCATCAGGGCACTGCAAACCCTTGCTACAAAAAAGGATCTGAATCCTCCAAAAAAACATTCGAATATTCCTTTATAAACGGATAACAATTAGCAGAAATGATGAACCAAATAGTATTATTCAGTACATCTAGTGTTGATACAGCCAATTTGATTATTGCCCTCGTAGGTTATCTGATTGTTTTTACTGCCCTGGTCATGCTTTATTTTGTCTTTTATTATTTTCCTAAACTGCTTACTCTTTTCAACCGGAAAAACAGGAGAAAAGGAGCAAAAGCATCTGTTAACCAGGAAGAAGTAATGAGCGGGGAAGTGAATGCAGCCAT
>DASQZP010000254.1:0-2429 GCA_035638655.1 Bacteroidales bacterium | reverse complement strand
TAAACGAAGCAGAAACCAGCAACAGTTATTTGTTGAAACAGAATTTTCCAAATCCAGCCAACAGTCAAACCAATATTTCATTCAGAATACCACACAGGAGTTACGTTTCTCTGAAAGTATTTAATTTGTTGGGTGTAGAAGTAGTTGAACTTGCCGGAAAAGAATACATTGCCGGGAAACACACCGTGGATTTTAATACAAAGAATTTACCCGCCGGGAATTATTTCTACAGGTTGACTACAGAAGGCTTTTCTGCTACACGGAAAATGATCCTTTATAAAAAATAAAGTATGAGTGTACTCCGAAAAGCCATTATCCGGATTTTCAGCTACTTTTTGCCCTGAGCCCTAAAGGGTAAAGTAGCTGAAAATCAGGTTACCTGCCTTTAGGGTTAGGGGGCAAGCCCTGATTTTCAGTTTTACTTAATATAGTACTTTTCGAAGTGGACTCAAGTATACATTCAATAATTTGGATTTTTTGGTTGAGGACTATAATAATTGCTTTGATTAATAATTAAATTTAACTTGCATCTGATTAATTACAATTAAAAATATTGCATTTACCATGAAAATCTTGTTAACCATTTCAAAAACAAAAGCTAACATAAATTTATTTTTAAGACTATCGGTTGCAGGCTTGCTGATATCACTAATTTCTTTTTCAGCAACAGCAATAGGCGAAACAGGCTATATTTCAAATACCAAACAGAATAATTATTTTACTCTTTCCGAATCCGGAAAATCTGCTCCGCTGTATATTGATAGTGCCGATTACATCGGAGTTATCCGTGCACTGAAGGACCTGCAGTCGGATATTGGTAAAGTGACCGGGATTGAACCGGCGCTGGCCTTTGATGAGATTCCTTCCGGAAAAGAAATAGTGATTGTGGGTACACTGGGTAAAAGTCCGGTTATTGACAGACTGGTTGAAGAAGGTAAAATTAATGTCGATAGCGTTCAGGGGAAGTGGGAACATTTTCTTATCACCGTTGTGGATAATCCGTTGCCCGGAGCAGATAAAGCGCTGGTTATTGCCGGCAGTGACAAAAGGAGTACAATCTATGGTATTTATGATGTGTCGGAGCAGATTGGCGTATCCCCCTGGTACTGGTGGGCGGACGTACCTGTTGAACATAAAGATGCAGTATATGTGAAGCCCGGAAAATATATACAGGGACCTGGGGTTAAGTACCGCGGCATATTTTTAAATGATGAGGCTCCGGATCTTACCAACTGGGTGAGGGAGAAATTCGGACTGGTAGAACCGGGTAAAAATCCACCCATCCCGCACGGCGTTGCAAATTATAATCATGAATTTTATTCCAGGATATTTGAGCTGATGTTGAGACTGAAAGCCAACTATCTGTGGCCGGCCATGTGGTCCAATGCCTTTAATGAAGATGATTCTCTGAATCCAAAACTGGCTGACGAGTATGGCATTGTGATGGGCACTTCCCACCAGGAACCGATGCTCAGGGCACAGCAGGAATGGGACCGAAGGTACTATGGCTCACTGGGGCACTGGGATTATTACAAATACCCTGATGTCATGCAGAATTTCTGGCGTGAAGGCATACGGCGCAATAAGAATTATGAAAGCATTATCACCATGGGATTACGCGGTGCCAATGACAGTGAGATCAAAGGTGATGTGCAGGACAATATTACACAGATTGAAAACATCGTTAAGGTACAACAGGATATTCTTCGTGAAGAAATGAATCCGGATATCACCCAGGTTCCCCAGATGTGGTGTCTGTATAAGGAGATAATGGATTACTATAACCAGGGCATGCGGGTACCTGAAAATATCACACTTTTATGGTCCGATGACAACTGGGGCAATATCCGCCGGTTACCCAGTCCTGAAGAACGTAAAAGAAGTGGCGGAGCAGGTGTATACTATCATTTTGATTATCACGGAGGACCAAGAAGTTACCAGTGGATCAATACCAGTCCCATCTCAAAAATATGGGACCAGATGGCACTGGCCAAACAATACGGAGCCGATCGGATATGGATTGTAAACGTTGGCCATTTCAAGGGATATGAATTGCCCATGGAATATTTCATGGATCTGGCCTGGGATCCGGATCGCTGGAATAACAAAAATATAAACGAATATACCCGTTTATGGGCTCAACGTGAATTTGGGAAGGCTCATGCTGAAGAGATTGCTGATATCCTGGCCAAATATACCAAATACAATGGCAGGCGTAAACTCGAATCACTCAGTCCGCATACTTACAGTCTTACTAATTATAATGAAGCGGAAAAGGTAGTTGCCGATTATAACAAAATTGCCACGAAGGCTGAAGCCATTTATAAAGCATTGCCGGAAGAAAAGCAGGATGCTTTCTATCAGCTGGTATTGTTCCCGACTAAAGCAAGTGCACTGGTTAATGAATTGTACCTGGCAGCTGGAAAAAA
>DASQZP010000253.1:0-4741 GCA_035638655.1 Bacteroidales bacterium | reverse complement strand
GTGTCTGTCTATAATGTCCGATAACTGCGTTGTTACAAAAATTTTAATTCCTCTTATGCATTCGTATACGGCGGATTAAAATTTTTGCACGCTCCCGTTTAGAACGGAACAGGCTTTGTTTCCGAACATTTTGATCCCGACACCTGGACTTTATTGACAGGCTCTGGATAGATGTTTTGTATGAATAAATCCTATCCTAAAATGATAGGAGATGAATTAAAGCCCCATTTTCTTTTTTAATCACACTTGTGATATATTCAATCACCCGGATGATGGTATTTATGTAAAACACAAACAGCCGATTGACTCGGCTTTCATAAATCAGTAAATTTAATTAGTAAAATTTTTCAGCTTTTTCCCTGGTTTCTTATAAACAAGAGAAATGCTATTTAACTCGATTGATTTTGCGGTATTTCTTCCGGTCGTTTTTATACTATATTGGTTTATAATTAGCCGGAACCTGAAGATGCAAAATACCTTTTTGCTTATTGCCAGCTATTTCTTTTACGGCTGGTGGGACTGGCGTTTTTTGTCGCTGATCTTTTTCAGTTCACTGGTGGATTATTTTGTTGGACGCGGATTACATTCAACTCTGGACAAGCGAAAGAGGTTGCTAATGCTACTAGCGAGTATCGTTGTAAATCTTGGGTTTCTTGGTTTTTTCAAATACTTTAATTTTTTCTCCCAGAGTTTCGCCGATGCTTTTACACTTCTCGGCAAACCCTTTGATCCGTTTCGTTTAAGCATTATCCTTCCTGTGGGGATAAGTTTTTATACCTTTCAGACACTTAGTTATTCCATTGATGTATACAGGAGAAAGCTTGAACCAACGAAAGATTTTATTGCCTTCTTTGCATTTGTGAGTTTCTTTCCGCAGCTCGTTGCCGGACCTATTGAACGCGCCTCTAACCTGTTACCTCAATTTTACAGTAAGCGTGTTTTCGATTATGGCAAAGCTGTAGACGGCATGCGACAGATTTTATGGGGGTTGTTCAAAAAGATCGTCATTGCTGATAATTGCGCTGTTTATGTAAATCAGATATTTTCAGATTACGGAAATTATACAGGCAGTACTCTATTATTGGGTGCTGTATTCTTTGGATTTCAGATATATGGTGACTTCTCAGGTTATTCCGATATTGCCATCGGAACGGCAAGGCTGTTCGGTTTCAATCTCATGCGAAATTTCGCTTACCCTTATTTTTCCAGGGATATTGCCGAATTTTGGAGACGATGGCATATATCATTATCAACGTGGTTCCGCGATTATGTATATGTTCCTTTAGGAGGCAGCCGTGGTGGTACCTGGATGAAAATCAGGAATACATATATCATCTTTCTCGTCAGTGGTTTCTGGCATGGAGCAAACTGGACTTTTCTTGCATGGGGATTTTTGAATGCCTGTTTCTTTCTACCCCTCCTTTTACTCAAAAGAAACAGGGTTAATACAGATACGGTAGCTGCCGGAAAAATATTTCCCAGCTTTACTGAGTCTGTACAAGTACTTATAACCTTTTTACTTACAACTCTGGCATGGGTTTTTTTCCGGTCTCCCACCATCACCGATGCCTTGAAATATGTAGGAGGGATATTCTCAAAATCTTTTATCGAAATGCCCCAATTGGTGAGTTATAAAATGATTCTGGTGATTTTCCTTATCGGCTTTCTGCTAGTGGCTGAATGGATCCAACGGGAGAAACAACACGCCCTGGAATTTTCAGGCTCGGGCATTCCTGTGCCAGTGAGATGGGTGTTTTATTTTGGCATGATAACCATTATTCTTTGGTTTGGAGGTAGTCCTGAAGCATTTATTTACTTCCAGTTCTAAAGTGTTGCTCTAATGTCGGTAGACTATGGATTTAGCCGACCGATCACATTTGTTTGATAAATTTTTTGATTGTTTATATTTCATATTATGAATTATTTCATTCGAAGAATCCTGTTCCTGGGGTTGCTTATGCTGCTTATAGCCGAGCTTCTTTCACGGGTCTTGGTTGATCCTGTTTACTTTTGGCAGATCGATACCTATAACTCAAAAGACAACAATCCCAATGATTCTTTTATCGGAAAATACAAGCAGCGTATCGCTGGTAAGCAAACCCGGCATGCCGATTATTTGTTCATTGGTACATCCAGGGTGCCGGCTACAATCAATAGCAGTGTATTTCAAAGCTTTGACCCCGATAAAATAATAGTGGTTGCAGGCAGGGGATATCTTACACCCGGGATACATTACCAGGCCCTGAAAAACAGGTTAAGCCGCTATCCGGATTTCCTGCGAGGCACCATCGTATTCCTCGAATATCCCGGGACAACTGTTTATAGTGAGACTTTCGCCGCTGATGAGATGACTGTTTTTGAACCGGATATGCCCGGAGAAAAGCCAATGCCGCATTTGCTCATTCCTCATCTCGATCACAGGTCTGTCATCCGGTTTCTGAAGAAGTCCAATAATTCACCACGTGTTAAGGCCGGGGTTGTATTATCTTATTGCAGTTCTTTCTACAGGACATCGCCCTTTATTAAGGAAAAGGTCCAGCGATTGGATGAATTTGTCCAAAAAAATCAGGAGAATCTCATTGCCGGGGAAGGGGGAATCAGGAATGACAACCTTGAAGCAGCAAAAGAAAAGGCTCTGTACTATAGCAAAGAATTGAAGGAAATATCGGAGGAAAGTCCGATGCTCACATCATCACAACTTGATTCCAGCACTCTGGCCATGTTTTATAAGATTATACATGATAATGGCGGACAGCTATTACTTTACCGAATGCCATTACATTCAGTGCAAAAAAACATTTATAATTCAGTGAAGGAACAGCATAACCAGGCTGTTTTTAGTGACTGGTTAGAAGAGAGACAAATAAAAGTTCTGAATTTAGCCGGTTTTAAATATTCAGATAGTGATTTTCCCGATATCTGGCATCTTAGTAAAACAAGACGTGACGAATTTACAACCCGCCTGTATGAAGATCTAAAATCGACTCTGGTAGAAGAGAAAGCGAAAAGCCTGGGTTTTATGCGACCAGAGGCAGGCGCAAATTTGAAACACTGAATTCAACCTCACTTTTTTTTCTGGAATCCACAACAAGCATAATAGCGGACTTTTTCAAATTGTTATATCTTTGTTCAAAACACATTTATATTCATGGCTCTCCAGCTTTTCGATGAAGAAGAATTCCTGAACATTGATTATTCCGCAACAAAACCTGCTATAGGCGAATATGATACCTGTATTTTCAAAGCCTGTGATTTTACGAATGCCGATATTTCGGGAACAGCCTTTATTGATTGTGTATTTGAGCAATGCCTTTTCAGCAATACGAATCTTATTGACACGATGTTCCAATCATGTCATTTCAATGGTTCGAAATTGCTGGGGACGGACTTTAGCAAATGCAGGGCGTTTTTACTCTCCTTTAACTTTAGTGATTGTCAACTTGATCTTTCTTCATTTCACCGGCTTGAACTGAAAAAAATTCTGTTCAGGAATTGCAGCCTTAAAGAGGTTGATTTTGAAGAAACAGTCCTGACCGGTGCTTTATTTGAAAATTGTGATCTGGAAGGTGCGATCTTTGTAAAAACTAATCTGGAAAATGTTGATTTCACAACCGCCAATAACTATTCTTTTGATCCCGAGATGAATAGTATCAGGAAAGCACATTTTTCCCTGCAAGGCCTGCCGGGATTACTTCAGAAATATGATATTATTATCAATTAGGAAAACATACGTAAAACTGAACCAATGAAAAGACTAATGACCTGGATAGTTCTGCTGTTATTAGGCCATGGAATTATGGCGCAAAAACTTCCTCTTTTAAAGGTCTCCGATGATCATCGACATCTTGTTACCATCGATGGTGATCCTTTCTTCTGGCTTGGAGGTACGGCCTGGGAAATGCTTCACCGGCTCAACAGGGAAGAAACGGAATTGTACCTGGAAGACAGGGCAAGCAAAGGATTTACGGTTATTCAAACGGTCATCCTGGCTGAACTTGACGGATTGAATACCCCCAATGCTGATGGCGAGAAGCCCCTTATAAATAACGATCCGACAAAATTAAATGAGGCGTATTTTAAGCATGTCGATTTTGCGCTTCGTCAGGCCGAAAAAGAAGGCCTTTATTTGGGCTTATTGCCCACCTGGGGCGATAAGTATAACAAGAAATGGGGTGTGGGACCGGTCATATTCACACCCGAAAATGCTTATGAATATGGAAAGCTTGTTGCCAAAAGATACCTCAAACAAAATAACATTATCTGGATCCTGGGAGGCGACAGGCTGCCGGAAAATGATACCCAATACAAGGTTATCCAATCGATGGTCAGGGGAATTCGTGAGGTGGATACAGTGCACCTTATTACCTACCATCCCTGGGGCGGGAAAAGAGCTTCCGAGGTATTTAATGATTCCTGGCTGGATATCGACATGTTCCAGTCTGGGCATGACCGCCGGGCTAAAGATTATGAATATGTCAGGGCATCTGAAAAAGTGAAACCTGCACGACCTGTCATTAATGGGGAACCACGATATGAAAACATTCCCGACAGGCTCGACGGAAAGGCCCGCTATGGTTGGCTTGATGACACCGATGTTCGTGTTTCAGCCTATTGGACCATGTTGTCGGGCGCAGCCGGGTATACTTATGGCTGTAACGATATATGGCAGATGTACAGCATGGGGAGAAATCCGGTCATACTGGCCAGGACAGGGTGGGAGGCCGCTGTTAAACTGCCGGGA
>DASQZP010000252.1:0-5675 GCA_035638655.1 Bacteroidales bacterium | reverse complement strand
TATACCTATGAACTCAGTCTGAGTGATGCAAACGGATTCATCATCAGCAACGGAAATTCACTCGAAGTTACCAAATCTACTACGACGCATGATGTAACTATCGTGAAAGTTGAACTTTATACGGTTACCGGAAGTATTACCGGACTGGGGAACGATATTTCAGCGTTGAGCCTTGATTTCACTCCCGATCCGGCAGCTGGTAAGATCTTTGTTCCGGAACCGGTAATCGACGCCAATGCAGCTACTTATTCGGTAGAACTGGAACCAAATACCGTTTATACCATTTCAGCAACCGGGGTAAATGATTACTACCTGCCTGATGATACAATCAGGATCGGTCAGGCTAATGCTTCAGCTGACCTGGCATTTGAGGCCAAACCGGTGTATGATATCACCATCACAACTGAAGGCCTTACAAGTGCCGAAGAAGCTGAGCTTGGACTTACCTTCACTAATTTGAATGAAGAAGGATATAGTTACAGTTTTGCTTCATTAAGTGGTATCGCACTAAGGGATGGTACTTATGCCATTGATTACAGCGGACTGGATGCGTATCCCGTGGAACTGGGACCCACTTCCAACCTGGTTGTAGATGGTGCGGCGGCTTCTAAAAATCTTGTATTCAAGCCTGTTACCAGCTGGTCTTTTGAAGACAAAGTCATTGAGAACGGTGATACGGTTTACAAGGGACTGATTTTCTCAGGACCGGTATCCAATGAAGTAAATAAAGGACACCTCGTGGCCAAAGACGGAGCTACTATTAAAATCCCCGTTAATCCTGGTGATAAAATACGTGTAACGTATTATTATTCTGCAGATTTTACCATTGAAGGAGAAGGGCCATATACGACATCCAGTGGCAGCACCAGTACGCTCGAATATGCTGATTATGCCTATAATGGCACTGATGCTGGTTATGCCACCATTACAATAGGTTCGGGTGCATCGACCACCTATATCACCGAAATCACCATTGGTGCTACGGTTGATTTTAAAGCGGTAATTACTGTTGGTACTGATAAAGATTACCAGACAATTAACGGCGCACTGGCTGCTATTCGCAAGATGCCCAGGGAAAACAATGAAAGGGTTACCGTAATGATCGATCCGGGTAATTATGAGGAAATGCTGGTAATTGACATGCCCAATGTTTCGCTGAAAAATGCAGCAGTCAATCCGAATACAGACATCCTGAACAAAGGGGTGGATATTGCTCCGGGTGCTGTCAGAATCACCTCTTACTACGGACACGGATATAACTATTATTCAATGGGAAGCAACCAGAAATGGAATGCCGATGTACTCAGGGTAAACAAGGAGAATGGTTATTTGTCCTATGAAAATGTAGGTTCGGGAACCACCAACGGATCTTACTGGAATGCAACTGTGGTGGTTAGTGCCAACGGATTTGAGGCTGACCATATTATATTCGAAAATTCCTTTAATCAGTATATTTCGAAGAAGGAATCGGAAGATATCGTAGAGATGTGGGATTCCGGCAGCAAAGGCGAACGTCCAACCGATTTTGGCAATACCAGCGTGCAGGACAAAAGTTTTGTGGAACGTGCAGCAGCCATTGCCATCACCAACGGAACAGATAAGGTTGTGCTGAATAAATGCCGTGTCATTGGACGTCAGGATTCCTTCTTTGGAGGCAGTGATACCCGTGTAGTGGTTTATAAAGGAGCCATGATGGGAGGGACGGATTACCTGTTTGGTGGTATGACTGCTGTCTTCTATAAATCCGACCTGGTGATGAATACCAGCGACAACAGCAGCGATGTATCTTATCTCACTGCAGCACAACAAGACGGTGGTCGTGGTTTCCTGATGTACGAATGCTTTGTAACCTCTCCGGAACCTGGTATTGAGACAGCGTCAACCTACCTGTCAAAACCCGGGTATTTTGGGCGCCCCTGGCAGGCATCAACGAGTGAAGTGGTATTTTATAATACTACTATTGATACCTCTAATTATCCCGGTGATGAAGGGCAGTCGCTCATCCGGCCGGTTGGTTGGCTTAGCACACTTGGTGGCGAATCTCCCTATATGTACGAATACGGAACTACCGAACTATCAGGCGAAGACAATAGTTTGTCTCGTGCCTCATGGGCCACGCTGCTGTCAGATCCTGTACTTACCGATGGTACTGATATTACGACCTTCAACTTTACCAAAGGAAATGACGAATGGGATCCGATTCCCGACCTCATTTCAGCAGACACAGATAATCCTGATGGTATTATTAACCAGGATGCTATCCCCGAAGTAAAGGTTTACAGTTATGGCAACAAGGTGTATATGAAAAATGTACAGCCGAATACTGTTGTACAGGTATATAATATTGGTGGATCAATTGTGAAAATTGCCAACATCAATACCGATGCTGAATTTATAATGGATAAAGGATTCTGGATAATCCGGGTTATTGCAACCGACGGACAGAAAGCAGTGAAAGTATTGATTCCGTAATAGTTTGTTTTTTGTTAGCAGGAGAGAGGGTACCCTACGGCCATGAAGTGGCCTAACTTGAATAACCGTGGGTGATAACCCACGGATGTATAATACCCCCACAGTCCCAACCCTGAAAGGGTTGAAGAATATCCCTGACTAAAAGTAATTTTTGATTCAGTTCCATTTTTTGACCGCTCATTATATCATATTTGACTTTGCTTGTTTTATTAAAAATGCTTTTGTAATTTGATTCTCAGTCAAACAATTAAAAAGATATCAAAATGTCCAGTTACCGAAAGATTTTATATCACATCATTTTTAGACCAAAGATGAGTGAAAGGGTCCTAACCATCGAATATACCTCAAGGTTATACGAATATATTTCTGGGATCATCAAAAACAAAAAATGCTATTTATATCAAATTAATGGTACTGAAGATCATATTCACTTGCTGTCTGATCTGCATCCATCATTAGCTTTAGCCGATTACATAAGAGAAATCAAAACATCTTCTTCTATATGGTTAAAGTCTCAGAGTACATTCCCAAAATTTAAAGGTTGGGCTGATGGTTATGCAGCGGTAACATGTTCCTATTCAGAAAGAAGTAGATTAATTGAATATATTAAAAATCAAAGGGAACATCATAAGAAAGTGTCATTCGAAGAAGAATACAGAGCTATTCTGAATGAGTACGGGATAAAAATAGATGAAAGATATTTTCCATAATTTAATCTTTACCCCTTTCAGGGATATGGTAAGCCTTTCAGGCTATGCCATGGGTTATCACCCACGGTTATTGATCTTTTGCCCCTATCAGGGCAGAAGGCACAAGCTAATCGACCAAGTAAAATACAATAATCCATTTAGTAAATAAAAGGTGCCAGGTGGACGATTCTATAATCATCTGGTGAACTAACTGTAGGATGTCATTAAAGTAAAGTGTCTGGATCAAAATGTTCGCGAACAAAGCCTGTTCCGTTATAAATGGGAGCGTGCAAAAATTTTAATACGCAGTATACTAATGCTTATGAGGAATTAAAATTTTTGCAATATCGTAGTTATCGGACATTAAAGACAGACACTTATTAACCTGTCTTGAGAATATTTTATATGTTCAATTTAATTCCCCAATATATATCTGAAAGTATTCAGAAGCCTAAAACGATTCTCAAAAGCTATCTGAAAATTTTTTGGCCCTAAAATGATTCTTCAGATATACTAAATGCCTTTGGGCAGGCAAAAACGGATGTTTTGGGACAGTACCACAAGTCGGGAGACTTGCGGTAGAGGGAGATTCAAAAAGGCACATGCAGATCCTATAACCATCGGATGCGCCAGTGAGAAAAACTTCAAACTAATCAGATGACTATTGAATGCGCCAGTGAGGAAATAACTCTCTACCCAATCTTTTTCCCTGCTCCCGGGCCTGGTTTAAGCGATTGAATCTCGTCAATGTGGATAACAGCAACAGCTTTTGGTTTGGGCATTCCCATTTTTTGAGACATGGCGGCTGCCTGTTCATACAATTCTCCGTTTTCGTGCAGTGTGGCTGTTCCTACAAACCGATAACCGTCCACAACTTCCCTGTTTACGACTGCTACGGAAACTTTAGAGCCATTTTGCAGGTTAGCATAGGTTTTTCCGCCAGTTCCTTCAGTGAAAATCAGGCTGTCATCAGACAATACCCTGGTTGAACGTTTGGGAGCTACATTGGGATTGCCATCTTTATCTACTGTTCCGATAAAACATTGCTGGCTTCCCACCATGTCTTTCATTTCCTGTGTTAATGTTGCCATTTTCAATTAGTTTTTAATTATTGTTTTATTTCTTACATAAAGTTACAAATTATTGTAATACCAGTTGGGCAGATGAAGAGGTACAAGCATATGTATCAGAGGAGTGGCCAATTAAACCGGTCGTTGATTGAACTTATATGAGAGCACGGACAATATGTTCACGCCAGAGAGGGGCACAAGCAGATGCTTGCGCCAGTTTCCAAACATAAAGTCGGTTCTCAAACAATATCAAACCTTCAAACGCTCAAACAATTGAATGAACAACTGAATAAACAACTGAATTACAACTGAATTACAACCGTTTAATCAACTGAACCCCTACACCGTCTTTTCAACATTCCACACAAAGGCCCGCACACCCACTTCTTTATTAACTTCATCCATCTTTTTCACTTTATCGAGCAACACATCTACCTGTTCATCCGGGATCATGGTGAGGGCGGCTGAATTCATTTCGGGCCAGGTATGGGTGCCCTGCCGCGGTTCACCCGTTTCGGTACCACGGCCTTTTACATCCTGCCACCACGTATAACCCCTGATGCCCAGCCTGTCGAACATATATTCCACGCGCTCGGTGTTGGCCTGGTTAAATATTATCATTACAGCTTTCATATATTTTTTATTTATTCGTTTTTTGAAATCTATATATAACTGTCAGACAACTCATTAAACCTATTAGTTGTATTCATAAATTTCAATGTTATTCTCCGGATTTTAATATTACCGAAGCTGTCTGACAGTTTTAACTATATTTAATAATTTGCTTTTATTTTATTTTAAAATCATCCATAACTGTCAGACACCTCATTAAACCTATTAGTTGTATTCATAAATTTCAATGTTATTCTCCGGATTTTAATATCCCTGAAGGTGTCTGACAGTTTGAACTATATTAAATAATTTGCTTTTATCCTATTTTAAAATCATCCTTAACTGTCAGACACCTCATTAAACCTATTAGTTGTATTCATAAATTTCAATGTTATCCTCAGGATTTTAATATCCCCGAAGGTGTCTGACAGTTTCAACTATATTTATTTATCCATAAAAACAAAACGTTTTCTTACGCTATCCTTTTTATCTCTTTCTCCTTTACGTGCCATAATCGCATACATCACGGGAACAATTAACAGTGTTACCAGGGTTGAGAATACCAATCCGCCAATTACGGTAATACCCATTGGCCGCCACATTTCGGAACCTTCTCCTGCACTCAGAGCCAGTGGTAACATACCCAGAATGGTTGTCAAGGCTGTCATCAGTACCGGTCTGAGTCGTGATTTACCTGAGATAGCAATTGCTTCATACAATTCAATACCCCGGTCGCGCATCAGGTTAATATAATCCACAAGTACAATACCGTTCTTCACTACGATACCTACCAGAAGTACCGCACCCAGCGCTGCCACCAGACTCAGAGTAG
>DASQZP010000251.1:0-2135 GCA_035638655.1 Bacteroidales bacterium | reverse complement strand
CAATTGCCTCAGCATCTTTCACCTCAGGGGTAGTTACAAAAGTTCCCCAATGATCAACATATACAGGATTGGTTGTTACCAGCCAGACATTTCTGTATATTCCGGATCCTGAATACCACCTGGAGTTAGGCTGTTTTGAGTTATCCACTTTTACAGCTACAACATTGACTGTATCACCATGATGCAAATAAGGCGTCAGCTCATAACGGAATGAGCTATACCCATATGGCCGGAAACCAAGAAAATGGCCATTGATCCATACTTTACTGTGCTGGTAAACGCCATCGAAATCAATGAAAATTTGTTTCCCTTCATCTGAAGCGGGAATTTTGAATGTTTTCCTGTACCATCCGATTCCGCCAGGCAGGGCACCACCGCCAACGCCGGCAGGATTATCTTTACTGAAAGTACCTTCAATGCTCCAGTCGTGGGGAAGATTCAACGTACGCCATGACGCATCGTTAAAATCGGGAGCACTTGCATCAAGAGTGGAATCAGCAAGCTGAAATTTCCAGTTGTAATCAAAATTTTGAACAACTCTGGGAGATTTAGATTGTTGGGTTGAACATGAGATGACCAGCAACGAGGAAAATGCCAGCCAAATCAAAGGCTTTAATTTCATAGTAGTATTTTTAAAGAGTAATTAAATGAAAATTCAATTCTAAGAATGAATCAAATTATTCAAGCTAAAGATAGAAATTCAGTCTCATTTTTTTGCAAATTAGGTGAAAAACTTTTGATGACAGTACTATGAACCATAAAAACAGGAAACTCCCCAACCCGAGCCGGGGAGATTTCCTGTTTAAGTCCGGGATAACTAACTAAAAGCCTTTGGTTACCTTAATAATAAAATATGATTATCGGATTATGTTCCTAATCTTTAATTTAAAATATAAAATAATTAATTAAAAGGTTATCATGAAATCCAACGCATTGCCCCATAATCCTATAGGGGGCAGCGCGCGATGTTAACCGGAACTGTATTCTTAGAAGGCGCGAAGGCCCCCTTTAGGGGGAAGGGGGCTGCGCGATGTAAATAATTTTTTTTGGTAAAGAATAAGATAATCATTTAATAAAACTATTCTGCTACAATATAATGGTAGGATGTATATTCGGTATCTCCTGTTTTTACACCAAGCCAAATTCCGGAATTTTTAACATTCTGGAAATCATAGCTCATCACGTAATAGGTTGGTCCGCTGGTATTCAACCAGGAACCGGCACCAAATTTAATGATATCCATATCAGGGATACTGATGGAACGGGTATCGGCATCAATTGTAACGGCCGAAGAAGTGGTATTACCCTGTTCATCAACCTTGGTGGCTGTAAGTTCCCCGTTGATCTGTTTGAATGTCAGTCGCTGATCGGCAACCGATGCAGCAATGCTATCGCTCCAGTACCAATCCTCCGTCACACCAGGTAGAGTCCAACCAACACCCATTGGATTTTTCCAGTCAACCGGCCAGTTCAGATCTATTTTAAAGGTGCGTGATGATGTATCAACAATACCTCCGGCAAGTGCCTTGGTAACTTCCCTCTTAAAATCGGGAATATTTCCTGCCAGCACAAAATGATACACCATGTACTCATCCTTTTGTGTATCCCGTTTCCCGAACCATACATCTGTAGCTATACCTGCCATTGATTGTACTTTAACAATCTTCCACTGATTGTCACCGGTAATTACATTGCCGGCTTCATCTTCATAGTAATCAGTAGTTGTAGCCGTTACCCAGCCGCCAGAGATCAGGAAGGAAGGTTTAACACCGTCGAATGTAACCAGGTTGGTTTTCTCCATGATGGAAAAAGTTCCGGTTTCAGTTGTACCATCATTATTGGTTATGATGACATCACCTGTTTTGGTGAATTCCATCCTGATATTTTCGATGTTGGGAATTGCATCGGCATTGTAACCTGTCCAGTCAGGATAATCGGTTATGGCATACCATGGATTCAGAAAAGCACCAGTCAGGTCGGTCCAGTTAAACGGTGTTTCGGTAGACAGCTTCCACGTCTTGGAAGTTGCACCGGCAAGTATTGTCATCTGATCACCAAAATCGAAGTTGGGATCCGGTACATCTTCAGGTACGTAATTCTCAGTGTAATCTTTGGAAACGTAGTTGAATACATAC
>DASQZP010000250.1:0-6286 GCA_035638655.1 Bacteroidales bacterium | reverse complement strand
GGATAGCTAAGTACAGACTTCGTCCAATCGTATTTTGCAAAAAAAGAATACCGGATTTAATAAGTTTGAAATGCTCAGCCTGATTTTTTATTCAGGTGGTTGTTTAATTACAGAAAAAAATAATGTTTATGAAAAAAACAGGATTGATTTATAGTTTCAATTCACCCCGGTCTGCCAGGCTGGCAAAGAAAATTCAGGATGAACTTGGCAAGGATAATATTGATATGATAAATGCTGAAGATATTACTGAAGAGAAATTTTTGTCTTACGATAACCTGATTCTGGGCGTTCCAACCTGGTTTGACGGGGAATTACCAAATTACTGGGATGAGTTTGTTCCTGCGTTGGAAGATATGAATTTGAAAGGGAAAACAATAGCCATCTTTGGTGCCGGTGATCAGAAAGGATATCCGGAAAATTTTGTGGATGGTATTGGAATTATGGCGGATCTTCTTTCGGAACGCGGAGCCAGAATAATCGGTGAAACCTCAGCTGAAGGCTATTCTTTCGAAAATTCAAAAGCATTTCGAAACGGAAAATTTATAGGACTTGCTCTTGATCTGGATAATCATAGTAAACTAATTGATGATAAAATCAAAGATTGGGCTGGCCAACTAAAAAAAGATTTTAAATAACAGGATAAATGCTTCTGCTTATGAGCTGTCCTGTTAAGGCAGCTCTTTTTTATTTATAAGAAGTACCCGACTTGTTATAATTATTTGAACTGCCATTTTGTATAATTATCATTTCTTAGCAGTTAAAAATCGATATTTATTAAAGATAGGTTTTACTTATTTTTATTAAAATTATTTTTAAATAAAATGTTTGCTGAGTTTTTTCTTTTTAATTCTGTATTACTGTTGTTTATGCGTAATTTTAAAAGGACCATTACTACAGAAAAGATATATAAATGGAAAATATCACAATAAAATGTGTTCAATAATTATGTTATATAGCACATTTAGTTTAAATTTGCTTTTTTATAAAACAGGAGTGATGAAGCAGGCTACCCCTTAAGACAGCTTCATCATTTTTATATTATGGAAATAAAGTTTTTAATTTAAAATGAATTATTATGGCTAACGACAGAGTTTTTATTTTTGACACCACCTTGCGGGATGGTGAACAGGTTCCGGGCTGTCAGTTGAACACTATTGAAAAAATTGAGATAGCCAAAGCTCTGGAAGCGCTAGGGGTTGATGTTATTGAAGCCGGATTTCCTGTTTCAAGTCCCGGTGATTTCAATTCTGTTATTGAAATATCCAAAGTTGTTTCAAATCCTGTAATTTGTGCTCTTACACGTGCTGTTAAAAAAGATATTGAAGTTGCTGCTGATGCGTTAAAGTTTGCCAAAAGAGGACGCATACATACCGGAATCGGAACTTCATTCTATCATATAAACTACAAATTGCACTCTAACCAGGACGAAATTATTGAACGAGCTGTTGAAGCAGTAAAATATGCAAAGTCGTTTGTTGAAGATGTGGAATTTTATGCAGAAGATGCCGGTCGAACTGAAAATGAATACCTGGCAAGAGTAATTGAGGCAGTCGTTAAAGCTGGTGCTACAGTGCTAAATATACCTGATACTACCGGTTATACCATACCTGAAGAATATGGCGCCAAGATCAGATATCTTAAGGAGAACGTCAAAGGTATTGATAAAGCTGTTCTTTCAACACACTGCCATAATGATCTTGGTATGGCTACTGCCAACAGTATTGCCGGTGTAATGAACGGAGCCAGGCAGGTTGAAGTAACCATGAATGGTATTGGCGAAAGAGCTGGTAATACTTCGCTTGAAGAAGTGGCTATGATACTTAAGAGCCGCAAAGACATCAAACTGTCAACCGGTATTGTTTCAAAAAAGATTACTACAACATCCCGTCTTGTTTCTACATTGATGAGAATGCCTATCCAGCCCAATAAAGCTATTGTCGGACGCAATGCATTTGCTCATTCCTCAGGCATACACCAGGATGGGGTATTAAAAAACAGAGAGAATTATGAGATCATTGATCCTAAGGATGTTGGCGTAAACGAATCCTCAATAGTGCTTACAGCCAGAAGCGGTCGTGCAGCACTTAAACACCATTTGGAAAAACTTGGTTTTAAGCTTTCTAAGAATAAGCTGGATGAGACCTACGAAAAATTTCTTGACCTGGCAGATAAAAAGAAAGATATTACTGATGAAGATATATTAATTCTTGTTGGAAAAGAAAAACGGGAGGATAAAAGTATTAAACTGGATCTGCTTCAGGTAATCTGTGGAAAATCTTCTGTTCCAGTAGCCACTGTACGCCTGAACATGTATGGAGCCATGATCACTGAAACAGCTGAAGGGAATGGCCCGATCGATGCTGCTTTTAGTGCGGTGAAAAAAATTGTAAAGAAAAAAGTCAGGCTTGAAGAGTTTCTTATTCAAGCAATCACACGCGGAAGCGATGACCTTGGAAAAGTCCATGTCCAGATTGTTTATAAAGGGGTGATGTATTATGGATTTGGAGCCAGTACAGATATCATTACCGCTTCGGTTGAAGCATATATTGACGCATTATCATATTGTTTAACTGCAAATTAATTAATAAATGTCAAAAACTCTTTTCGATAAAATCTGGGAAAGACACGTTGTTAAAACTATTGAGAACGGTCCAGATGTACTTTATATAGATAAACATCTTATCCACGAAGTGACCAGTCCACAGGCATTCGAAGGGTTAAAACAACGCAACCTGCCTGTTTTCCGACCACAGAATGTAGTAGCTACTCCTGATCACAACGTGCCAACCATTGATCAGCATTTGCCGATCAGGGACGAATTGTCAAGGCTGCAGGTTAAGAAACTAACAGAAAACTGTGAAGCCAACAATATAACGTTATATGGTCTAAACAGCCCAAATCAGGGCATTGTGCATATCATTGGTCCTGAACTTGGGATTACCCAGCCAGGCATGACGATAGTATGCGGTGATAGTCACACTGCCACCCATGGTGCGTTCGGAACAATCGCCTTTGGTATAGGTACCAGTGAGGTGGAAATGGCGCTGGCCACGCAATGTCTGCTCCAGTACAAACCTAAAAGGATGAGAATCAATGTAGATGGTCAACTGAAGAAAGGTGTACGGTCAAAAGATATCATTCTCTATATCATTTCAAAACTTACAGCCAGTGGAGGAACAGGATATTTTGTTGAATATGCCGGTTCGGCTATCTCATCTCTCTCCATGGAGGCCCGGATGACAATCTGCAACATGAGCATCGAAATGGGTGCCCGCGGCGGACTGATTGCTCCTGATGAAAAAACTTTTGAATATGTGAAGAGTCGTGAATATGCTCCCAAAGGGGAAGCATTTGAAAAGGCTGTTGAATACTGGAGAACATTAAAAAGTGATGAAGATGCAGTATTTGATAAGGAATATACATTTGATGCAGCTGATATTGAGCCAATGATCACCTATGGTACCAATCCGGGAATGGGAATGAGAATTACTGATCATATTCCGGAAAATGAGCCAAACAAAAAAGCACTCGAATACATGGGGCTTAAGGAAGGAGAACAACTGCTGGGTAAGGAAATTAACTATGTTTTTATTGGTAGTTGTACTAACGCGCGCATTGAAGACCTGAGGGAAGTAGCCTCTATTCTAAAAGGCCATAAAAAGGCTCCTAATGTAAATGTTTATATAGTGCCTGGTTCAAAACAGGTTGAAAAACAAGCTATTGCTGAAGGATTGGATAAGATTTTTAAAGAGGCCGGTTTTCAGCTGCGTCAGCCAGGCTGTTCAGCATGTCTTGCCATGAATGATGATAAAGTACCCAAAGGGCAATATTGTGTTTCAACATCTAACAGAAACTTTGAAGGCAGACAGGGGCCAGGATCACGTACATTCCTTGTTAGCCCGGCAACTGCAGCAGCTACAGCTATTTCAGGTACGATAAGCGATGTAAGAGAATTAATTTAAGTTCAGATAATTATGGAAAAATTTATAACACTCGAATCAACATGTGTACCCTTGCAGGTTGAAGATATTGATACCGACCAGATTATACCTGCACGCTTCTTAAAAGCTACAAATAAAGAAGGTTTTGGTGATAACCTTTTCTGTGACTGGCGATATAATGAAAATGGGGATCCAAGAGAAAATTTTATTTTAAACGATCCTACTTATTCGGGCCGGATTTTGGTTGCCGGTAAAAATTTTGGCTGTGGTTCCAGTCGCGAACATGCTGCATGGGCACTTACCGGTTATGGTTTTAAAGCTGTAGTATCCAGTTTTTTTGCCGATATTTTTAAGAATAACGCACTTAACAACGGATTACTACCGGTTCAGGTGTCAGAAGAATTTTTGCAGAAGATATTCAAAGCTGTTAAAGCTAATCCTGCTGAAAAAATATTTATTGACCTGAAAAATCAGACCATAAAAATTCTTTCTACAAATGAATCGGAGCAATTTGATATCAATAACTATAAAAAGATTTGTCTGATGAACGGACAGGATGATATTGATTATCTGTTAAGTATTAAAAATGATATTGAAGCATTCGAAAAAGAAAGAACATCATTTTAATTATATTGCCTAATAAAATATTTATTCCTACATGAAGAAAAGAATAACGGTATTACCCGGGGATGGCATTGGACCTGAAGTAATGACCCAGGCATTGAAGGTACTGGATATAACAGCCTCCAAACACAATCTTGAAATTGAAATTCTGGAAGGTTTGATTGGTGCAGTAGCCATTGATCAAACAGGAAATCCTTTGCCGGATGAAACCATTGAAATGTGTCGCAGGTCAGATGCGGTTTTACTTGGAGCAGTTGGGCATCCCAAATACGATAACGATCCAAACGCAAAAGTGAGACCCGAACAGGGATTACTGAAAATCCGCAAAACTTTGGAATTATTTGCGAATGTCAGACCCATTACAACCTATAAAGTGCTTAACAGTTCCTCTCCTTTAAAGGAATCGCTGGTTGATGGAGTAGATTTTGTTGTTTATCGGGAACTTACCGGTGGTATCTATTTCGGTGAAAAGGGTAGGAATGAGGATGATACAATAGCTTTTGATAATTGTACCTACTCGCGCGAAGAAATAAGAAGAATATCCACTCTGGCCTTTGAAGCAGCCAAACAACGGAATAATCATGTGACACTTGTTGATAAGGCAAATGTGCTGGAGACATCCAGATTATGGCGCGATACAGTTAAAAAACTGGCCGACAGTCTTTATCCTGATGTTAATCTGGATTTTATGTTTGTAGATAATGCAGCTATGAAGATAATTCAGAATCCGGCTTTTTTCGATGTTGTGCTAACCGAGAATATGTTTGGTGATATTATTACTGATGAAGCATCGGTAATTACCGGTTCAATCGGAATGCTGCCATCAGCTTCGGTGGGAGAAAAAATATCTTTGTTTGAGCCTATTCATGGTTCATATCCTGAAGGTGCAGGCAAGAACATTGCAAACCCTTTTGGAACAATTTTATCCGTTGCCATGATGTTGGAACATTTCAAATTGTTTGATGCTGCTGCCGATATTAAAGCAGCTGTGCAATCTGCCCTTGATAACGGAAAAGTTACTGTTGATATTGACTCTGTTAACGGAATGAAGACAACTGAGGTAGGAGAGTACTTAGTAAAGACTATTGCGGAAAACTGAGAAATAACTGGGTAATAATAATTTTTATCGGCCAGGATCATTTTATTTGTGATCCTGGTTTTTTTATTCATCAATATCCGGAAAATTATCAAAATCTTCATCTCCATTGCCAAAAGAATCTCCCTCATCAGTATCATTCCCATAATCCTTATCCTCTAAATCATCAACATTTGCATCGATTTTTACATTGACCTTGACAAGGTAACTCGCATCTTCCGTATCCAGGGTTACTGCATAAAAGTAATTATTGTTGCTGGTATTTACTTTCATTACATAATCAGCATATCCGTATGGATATTTCTTTTTCAGGGCCTGTTGCAGCTCTGTTGAAAGGTTACTGTAACTAACTACCAATCTTTTCTTTTCCATATAATATATAGTGTTTGAATATTTTTGCAATTATAAGTTAAATTTTAAAACTTATAGCTTGTGAAACATGTTTTTGTAAAAAAAATGCTACTTCATAAGTTCTTATTGTGGATGCAAGCATAATCCGAACTATAGTAATATAATTTATTAACTTTTAACTGGATTTTACGCGGAATTATGTTTTTGGTTCTCATTGTAAATGTAAAAAACAACCTAAAAACAACCACATTACTCAGTAAAAAATCTTAATTAA
>DASQZP010000249.1:0-2747 GCA_035638655.1 Bacteroidales bacterium | reverse complement strand
CTCAAATCCCATAATTATCGCCTGTTCCTAGTTAGCAATGGGCAAAAAAACTCCAAAACTTCAGGGAATCTTCAACCTGCCCGATTCCTAAAAACAACAAAAAACGTCATTAAGTGCATAGATTGCCTGCTGATTGCCCGGCGGGTGTAGTTCAACATAGCCTGTCCCGTTTCACGGGAGACTCATCGCTGTTCCGATAGCTATCGGAATACAAACCGCTCAGAGTCCTATTTATTAGCCGTTCGCTCTTTTTTATCATTATTAATCCGTTTTTATTTTACTTCAAATACATCTCCATCATGAAGAGGAATAATTGTAGTTTCTTCTTGAAATAATTCTTGAAATTTTTCAGGTGCTTCTGTATGAATAGGTATAATACCACCTTTGGGCTTAACTGTTTCAAAAACTGCCTTTAGTGTTTCTATATCAGCATGCCCACTTGTGTGCATATACTCAATTTTATAAGGCTTCAAGAAATTATATAACGATTCATTAAAAGCAGTTTTCTTATAATCCAAATATCCGTTCCACATTGAATAAAATACTTTTGAATCATTTGATTTAGCATATTCAGTGATAAGAGGTTGAAATGAATCATTTGAGCGGATAAGCATACAAAAACCATATTTTTCTAAATACGATTTTAATTTACCTTCGAAAGAAAATGGATTTTGTCCTTGACGTTTTAAATCAAAGAAACGACCCACAGGGCTTGATGTTTGGTTGAAATCTATATCGTAAAATTTAGTGTATTGCTTATGATTTTCGGAAACTATTTTTAAAATATTAGTCTGATAACTGTCACATACAAAACAGCGTTTTGCATTTTTTGAAGCATGGTACAATGCAAATATTCTGTCAATATTAGTAGAAGAAACTAAAACAAAGTTGTATTTGTTGTTTTTAAATTGCAATTCAAAATCTTTTTGTAATTCTTGCTCCGTTTGGATTGTCGCATTTGGACGTTGAATATTTGAACCTTCTGAAATTATATAATCAATGTTTTTGGCGTAGCTTTTTAGCGTTGGAATAAGTCCTTTATTTCTAAATCCGTGTCCGCGAAAATCGCCCGTGTGAAGTATTCGTTTGTTATCGGCTTCGACAATAAACATAAAAGCATCAAAAGCGGAATGGTCAATAAATAATGGCGTAACGGTAATTTCTCCGATTCTTATTTTTTGTAATTGCTCAAAAGTGTTGATTGTCTTAATACGCTCAACAATTCTTTTATGTTTTTCTGATTCGTTTGGGTCTGGAATATATGATAATCTGCTTTCGAGACAATTAAATATTTCAAGTGCAGTTTTTCCAACATATATTGGCAAATCAACAACAGTATCGCAAATTTTCCCAATATGGTCGCCGTGATAGTGAGTTATGAATAAAGCACTTTTTGAAACATCACCAAAAGTTAATCCATCTATCGGTTTCAATTTTTTAATCTCTGTTCCTGGCAACTGCTCGCCAAAGTCAATAAAAATCTTATAGCCGCCACTTTCAATTTCTGTAATGCAACCTCCAATCTGATTTGTTCCTCTATGTATTGTTAGTTTCATACAGGTAAAATTCTTTCATTATAAATGCCATCAATTATGTCTGTAATTCCAATATTTTCAAGCGTTGCTTTTGAAAATAAAAATGTGGCGAAAAATTTATTGTCTTTCTTTGTGATATCACCAAACATTTTCTCAACAGAATCTTTAGTTGTTAATTTTTTACAGCCCCAACGCTTGTCATTGAAAAGGTAACCTGCCATTGTTTGCTTGGGTGTGCTCGCATTTTCTTTTTCAGCATTATTGTCCAATGTAATAAAGTAAAATTCAGGCGTTAATATGTCCAACTCTTCGGATGATTCAAATGGTACTGATATTCCAAGTTCTTTCTGACTTTTTACTATTTCAATAATTTCTTGTTTTAATTGTCCCTCAAAATAACCTTTCTCGCAAAATTTGCTAAAATCCTCAACATGTTTGTAAATTCCACTTGTGCCTCCAATGGCACCGCTGCCATATTTTACTTCTATCAAGGCAACCTTATGCGGTTTCATTTTGGAAAGTGCGATTATATCAAATCGTCCGTTAAAATCTGCTTCTTTTTTTTCTGCTCTATTATTAAATGATTTTACATATTCAACATCAATGCAAAACCAATTAGAATCAATATTTTCATTGTTTAAAAGAAGTAATTTTGATTGAGCCTTTTTTTCGGGAGTTGTTTTGTTATTGCTATGCTTTTTAATAACTTCATATTGTTTGCATATTTCTTCCTGCTCAATTTTATATCGTTTTTCTTTGTCTTTGCTGTTATAATGATTTCCGTCTAGATAATACTTGTCAATTACGCAATCAATTTTCTTGTCTCGTTTTTTGTATTCAATCTTGGCAATGCTATCACAGTTGTAATATAAATTCAGATATTCGTTTCTCATACCAATAAATAATTCATCTTTATGTTCTCCCAAAAGCTTATAAAGTTCACTTTTTTTGAATGCCTCTGCAAACTCTTTAGTTATCCCTCGGGTTATTTTATTTTTTGTTTTCATTTTCTTCTTTCGGTTTAACTGTTTGTCAAATTGCAGTGTGCTTCTTAGAGTGACGGCTAACGGATGGCGGTATGGTTAGTTGCCGATTTCGAAGCACTTTCCTATCAAGTTACAACTACTTTTGATACGAGCTGTGCCGCTCGAATACGCACTGCACCGGCAATTAACTATACCGCGTGTTGGCAACTGGTGTTCATTCATATCC
>DASQZP010000248.1:0-3171 GCA_035638655.1 Bacteroidales bacterium | reverse complement strand
ACCAGCGAAAAGCCTGGAGTATGAAAGCTGGCTTTGGAACAGCTTCCAATTATGCTGATATTATTCTGTTGAAAGGATGGGATAATGAAAATTCTCTTAATCTGGACAGTACTTACAAAAAACTTACACCATCTGAGAATTTTATCGTGTCCTTTAATACTTACCAGCGGTTTGCCGAACATTTTCATTTCAAGCTCGAGATAGCCAACAGTTTGTACACTGATGATACCCGTGTAACCAGCAGCGACAGTGCTAATTATGGCCTGATGGATGCTTTCGGGGCCTTTTATAAGAAGAATTCGACCACCTCCACCAGCACTGCCATTGAAAGTGCACTGGGATACGGAGGCAAAGTCTTTTCTCTGAATCTTAAGTTCAAAAGGATTGATCCGGGTTATCGATCCATGGGAGCCTACTATTTTCAGAATGACCTGCAGAATATTGTCATAGAGCCCGCGTTGCATCTGGTAAACAATAAGTATAATTTTACAGGCAGTATGGGTTTCCAGCAGGATAACCTGAATGATGAAAAACCTTCTACCACCAAAAGGAAGATCGGATCTTTCAGTATTACCGGAACACCGGTACAACCCTATAACTTCTCTTTCACTTACTCCAACTATGATCTGGGACAATCAGCCGGCACCAATCCTATCGATTCGTTGTACGAGATTTCCCAAACTACTCAAAATATTGCTGTTAATCAGAATCTGAACCTGACAGGTAAAAATATCACCCAGAGTGTTGTGGTGGCATGGAACTACCAGAAGCTGACTGACAAAAATTCAAATACCAGTGAATTCAATGCTTATAATTCTAATACAGTTTTTGGAAATTACGCCCTGTCACTTATTCAGGCACAACTGACCTTTGGCCTTGGTTACAGTTATACTTCATTTGTTCTGACTTCCTATGAGACAAAAGTAAAAGGTCCCAATCTGTCTGTTTCAAAATCATTTTTCGACAGCAAACTATCGCTGTCTGTTTCCGACAGTTATAATCGCAGTACAGTACTTGACAAGCTCAATGATACGACCACTGAAAACAAACTAAACCGTATCACATTACAAACCATGTTCATTCCGGCGAAGAAACACCGTTTCTCATTAAGGTTTTATATAAACAAGAGCACTGCTGTCACATCCGGTGCCCCATCCTATCGTGAAAGTAAAGGAGATATCAGCTATGTATATACCTTCTGAAAATATTCCAAAACGCCATGTTGCAGGACTCATCCTTGCAATACTGTTTTTACTGGCAGGAACCACCAACCAGGTATTTCCGCAAAATGTCAATATTGTAACCATTGCTTCCCAGGTACTGCCTCCCTATAATGTACCGCTTGATCAACTAAAAGATAATATGCGCGCAACAATTAATTCCAGTGGCACGACCAGGATCTTTCTGACGCTTTCGATCACCGGAGACAATGGCATTTCCATACAGTCTAATTATTCAGTAATTGACTATATAAGCCTTACAGGAGGGGTACCTTTTTCCATGCCAGGCCGTGCCTACAATTTCGACAACCTGTTTCTGCAAAGCAACCTTACATTCAATGGAGTGAATCCTGCTACTGTTTACCAGAACGGATTACCGCCCGGAAATTACCAGGTTTGTCTCCGTGCCTGGTACGATGAATCAACTCCGGCTACTGACCCAGCCCCGATGGGATGTGCCAGTATTTCCATTATTCCGCCTTCTGTCAATATTCAGGTTATTGAAAAACCACCTTTTACACCTAATTTATATAACCTGGAAAACAACACGATTGCCACTGTACAATCCACCCAGACAACTAGCATCAGGTTACGGGTGCAGATAAAAGGCGACAACGGCATTACCATTGCCACTGATCCTGGCTATATGCCGCCTACTTACATTGACCTGCAGGCCAATGTACTGTTGACATTAACCGCCTCAGACCTGTATATGTATTTTAATCCCGAAAACATGGTCTTTTCCGGAATACGAAAAGAAGAAGTACAACAGTCGGGACTTCCTGAAGGGAATTACCAGGTTTGTATACAGGCGTACAGTCCGGACGGGCAGATGCTTTCAGCAGATGCCCCCCGTGGTTGCAGCAACCAGTTTGCCATCCGCTTTCTCGATCCACCAATGATCATCTCTCCGGTTTGTGGTAAAAAATTTACCAATACCAGATTGCAGAGCATTGTATTTAGCTGGGCACCCTCTCCGGGAGCACCCGCAGGAACTCCATACACACTTCGGATCGTTGAAATTACAGATACCACAGTCCCCCCGGCTGATGCACTACAAACAGCTACTACTCCGGCTTTCTTTGAAAAAACAGTTTTTGGTACCACCTCGGTTTTTTACGGACCGGCACAGCCTGTGCTGGAAGAAGGACGCACCTATGCCTTTCAGGTTATTGCCGGAACTGAATCGATTGATAAACTAATGGATTTCACCGGAAGTGTACGATTTAAAAATGGCGGGAAAAGTGAACCCTGTTACTTCAAATGGGGAAAGAATGAGTTTTCTAGTCCACCCATGTTTACTCAATCTTCAGAACCTGAAGTATCCCCCATCACCCCCAACCCTAATATCCTTCCCTATACAACGGTAAAGGGAAAACTAAGATACAAGTTCAAAGGAATCTCAAATGTTCATGTTGCACAGACAAGTACTTCAGGTATGCAGGCAAATACTACGACAAATACTTTACGGGAACAGGAGCCCAGAGATAAGTTTAAAACCACAGCAATTGATCCGGCTGGTTCCAAACCGCTTGCCGGAGTCAGGGTAAGTCTGGAGGTTAAATATGTGCTGAAAGGTAAATTGAATAACCAGCAGGTAAGCCAGAAAGTGCTTAACCGGGAAGATTTCCTCAATTCACAGGATGCCGATTTTAACCAGACATTCGCTGATGACGGAAAAATTCTGGCAACCACCATGACTGATGATGACGGTAACTTTTCCTTCACTTTTGCGCTTAGCGATACTACCCTGGGAAAAGTAACGCAAAACTTCAAATACGATGCAGGTCCGGTGGAATTCTCCGACCACGCATCAGGTATGCTTTATAAAACAACACGACTGATTGTAGACAATAATTATTATTGTAGTCCGGATAATAACATTGATTCAAAGCCCTGGGAAGTGACCGACATGGGAACACTTGTATCCTATGTAAAGAGTTATAACCTC
>DASQZP010000247.1:0-2759 GCA_035638655.1 Bacteroidales bacterium | reverse complement strand
CGGATTCGATTTAAAACAAGAAGAACAGACTCAAGAAAAAGCAGTAAATCTTGCCTGTGAAATTTTTTATAAAACTACAGGCAAATATGTTGAAGTAATTATTTCTTTTGTTAATCGAACCAAAATTAATGCTAAAAATCTTGCTCCCGAAATTGCTAACATTGTAAAAAATAATATTCCTGAAAAAGGATCTCACAAACTAATTAGAAAATATGATGCTGATTTTAATAAGTTTTTGCCAGATGATTTAGATCTAATATTCATTTCTAACCCCATAAAACTAAAGGGGAATTATTGGTCTTTTTCTGGGGCAGGTTTTGTATCTAAATTAGAACCAGAACTAGTTCAAGAAGCAATAACCGAAAAAAACCAAAAACTGCCTAATTACCGGAGAGAGCATCCAGAATGTATTGAATACTGGCTTATTATTGTCATACATGGTTTTCGACCTTCTTCTTGGTTTTCAATACCCGATAATTTTGATAAAATTCAATTTGATTATGATTTCGACAAAGTATTCTTATTAGACGTTCAGAAAGGACGTTACATAAATCTTAAACGAAAATAGTGGGCTTAGTATCAAGTTTGAAGTGCAACATTTACTCATTTTTTTCATAAAACTCCTTTGGTGTTAAATACCCCAAACGTTTACAGAGTCGGGTGTTTAGATTACGGGCAATCCGGGTACAATTCCCATTGGGTTATTTCTTTCATGCTTTTTCTCTTTGGCAAGTATTGCCGGATCAATCCGTTGGTGTTTTCATTTTTGCCTCGCTCCCATGAGTGATAGGGATGAGCAAAGTAAAAAAGAACACCAGTTCGTTTTTCGATCTTCGGATAGCTGTGGAATTCGGTCCCATGATCGGAGGTAATCGTCTGGAACCCTCCCGGATGTTTTCCCATTAACCAACAAGCACACTGCTTGGTTAGCTCTTGGGTCCGGTTGACTAATTTGCCAATTAAGGTAAATCCACTCCTGCGCTCGACCATGGTCAGGATACAATGTTTATCTCCCGAGCCCATGACCGTGTCGATCTCCCAGTGGCCCATTTCTTCCCGGTTGTTCGCCTTCTCAGGACGATCCTCTATGGAGCGTTTGCCCGCCAGACGCCCCCGGGAATCATAGGATCCGTAGCGTTTGCGACGTTTTTTTCCCGCACAGCGCAGATGCTTCCAGATCTCCCCACCTTTGACTTTATCTGCCCAAACATACCGGTAAATCGTTTCATGAGAGATGCGGAGCCGACCCTCCAGGCCCAGCCGGCCGGCAATCTGTTCCGGGCTCCAGTCCTTCTTCAAATGTTCGGCTACCAGGTTCATCTCGGCCTGGGTGAAGCGGCTATTTTGACGCGAACGGGAGCGACGACCATTGGTCTTGGCCTGAGCTTTACTGGGACGGTAGATGCCCTGCCAGTTGCAGTTGCGGGCAAACTCCCGATCGATTGTGCTCCGGTGACGCCCGGTTTGAGCGGCTATCTGAGTTTTGTTCAATCCTTGCTTTCTTAAGTGAAAAATGATATATCTTTCTACTGGGGTGAGTTGGTGATACTTCATGGTTCATTCTCCTTATCGTGGTTGGTAAGTAAATGACCAAGTATCCCAATTCCCCCTTTCATTTAAAAATCTTGTTGCACTTAGTTTATGAATTCGCGAATTATAACAAGCAAATCAAGCGGACGCGTTTGCGTTTAATTACTTACATTCAGGGAGTTAGTCGCGCAACTTATTTGAAAGACCGTTATACGATTTAACATTCAAATAATACATCACAATAAAAATGGCTTTAGTTGTATTCAGTGAGAAAGATGATCCGTATTTAAAATGGATGGATGATAACCCCTCAGGTTATGTCATCAATACAAATAGGAATAGGAACACAACCTATGTCACACTTCATCGGTCAGGCTGTTTTACTATCAGAGATTACATAAATGGGCAACAAAAAGGTGGATATACAGCTAGAAATTACATAAAAATATGCTCAAACGATGCACAGGAGCTATTTGAGTGGGCTCAAAAAAATCGTCCAAAAGTAAAAGGTTTTAACTCATATTGCAAAAAATGTAATCCCAATCCTGATATATATTATTCTATTTATCCTGACCAAATACCTGAAGATGAAACATATATTGAAGGGGCTAAACAGACAATAAAAGTCAATAGCTATGAACGAAGTATTCAAGCAAGAAGAAAATGTCTTGATTATTGGGGATTGACCTGTTCAGTCTGTGGAATGAAGTTTGAAGAACGATATGGAGAACTTGGAAAAGGATTTATACATGTTCACCATATTCGTGAGCTTTCTAAAATTACTAAAGACTATAAAGTTGATCCAATAAAGGATTTGAGACCTGTTTGTCCAAATTGCCATGCAATGCTCCATAAAAAAAATCCAGCACTTGAAATAAACGAATTGAAAAAACTGATAAATCAATAACACATCAACACGATTGTGAAAGCTGCTCGGTAAATTCGGAATTTGAATTATCAAACCAGATCTTTAGATAAGTTTTTCACTGATAATCACTACGTAGGTTATAAACAATGCATTCAGGGCATGTTTCCCCCCAACCCTTCCCTCACACCCGTTCGGATTTCTCGTTTTGTTTGCTAAATTACATATCAACAATGCCCCTTAAATAAAGGGTTGTCTCTTGATGGAATGCAACTTTACTAAGTAAGATGTATGCCAGGAGATGTATTAGAATGTAATGGAGGGAAATAAATAATTCGTCAGTCATAAAATCATGCCTCATGAA
>DASQZP010000246.1:0-5082 GCA_035638655.1 Bacteroidales bacterium | reverse complement strand
GCCATAAAGGAAGTTGAGTCACCAATAATGTTCATTTTACGTGCAAAAGCAACCAGACACCTGCCTCCGTTTCCACACATTGTGCTCTCATTTCCGTCAGCATTATAATACTTCATTGAGAAATCGAGATGAGGATGTTCTGTGAGCATCATCAGTCCATCAGCACCTATGCCAAATCTTCTGTCGCACAAATGATTAATCTGTTTTGAGCTTAACAAAATACCGGTTGATCTGTTATCTATTATGACGAAGTCATTCCCGGTTCCCTGATATTTGTAAAAGTGTATCAACATGGCAGTTCGAGTTAAAAGATGTTAAATAGCAAAACCTGTCGCAACAATAGATCTGGTGAAGCGTTTTGACGTTTACAAAGATACAAAAACAAATTGCAAGGCACACTTTTTGAAAATTCGGATAAACAATATTTGAAGCATAAAATATTAAAATTCACAAGTAATATTTCGTTAAATAAAAAATAAAAATTATGAACACAAAAAAGATTCTAGGAACATTGCTGGCAGCCGTATTGGGAGGATTGGTTGCTGTTTTTGTATATGCATTGATTGTAGATAATGGTCCTCAGGCAGTAGTAAATCCTCAACCCAAACCGGAAAGCGTGCGATTTGCCAATTTGCCTTCAACATTTTCCTCTGATCAGTTTGATTTTACATATGCAGCTGAAAATACAGTACATGCAGTGGTAAATGTAAAGACAGAAACTGAACGGAGTGGATACAGGAATCCCTTATATGAATTCTTTTACGGGGACCAGGCTCCTCAGCAACAGCAGCCTGTGGTAGGAATTGGTTCCGGTGTGATAATTTCACCTGATGGATATATTGTAACAAATAACCATGTTATTGAAGGATCCAACACGATTTCCATAACACTGAATGACAATCGGCAGTTTGATGCAAAACTGGTAGGAACTGATCCAAGTACTGATATCGCGTTGTTGAAAATTGATTCTGACAAACCTTTTCCATATATAACCTGGGGTAACTCAGATGATCTGAAGCTTGGACAGTGGGTATTGGCAGTAGGAAACCCGTTTAATTTAACATCTACGGTCACCGCAGGTATCGTAAGTGCGAAAGGAAGAAACCTGGGTATTTTGAAAGGCAAATACCGGATCGAATCATTTATTCAGACTGATGCCGCGCTTAACCCGGGAAACAGTGGTGGCGCACTGGTAAATACTGACGGACAACTGGTGGGCATCAACAGTGCAATTATTTCACCCTCTGGCGGGTATGCCGGTAACTCATTTGCAATTCCAGTTACAATTGTGAAAAAAGTAGTTGATGACCTGAAGAAATATGGTGAAGTGCAAAGAGCCTTCCTTGGTGTCACAATTCAGGATGTAACTGCAGAGCTGGCAAAGAAAAATGATCTGGATATACTTGAAGGGGTATATGTTAGCGGATTAAGTGAAGATGGTGCTGCTGAAAAGGCCGGAATTAAATCCGGAGATGTAATTACAGCAATAAATGGTGATAAAGTTGGTTCATCTGCTGAACTCCAGGAACAGATAAGTAAGTACCGTCCAGGGGATAAGGTTACTGTTGCTGTAAATAGAGACAATAAAAAGAAACAATTTGAAGTTGAGTTACGTAACATGCAAGGTACAACCGGAGTTGTAAAGACTGATGTTACCACAGCCGCCCTGGGTGCAACCTTTGAAAAGGTGTCAAAAGAAGAAATGAACCGGTTGGGTATTGATCATGGAGTAAAAGTGGCCAAGGTTGGTCCGGGTAAGCTAAGAGAAGCCGGAATTAAAGATAACTTTATAATAACAACAATTAATAACAAGCCAGTTAATAATGCTGATGATATCAATAATATGCTTGAAGGATTCAGCGGTGGCGTTTATATAGAAGGTGTTTATCCAAATGGAGTCATTGCGTATTATGCTTTCGGAATGTAACGATTTGACAAAATATAATTGTTAAAATAAGTCATGAAGAGACCTGTAAGTTTTCACAGGTCTCTTTTTCATGTCTTTTTGTAAATCAATATGTTAAGCTGTTTCAGGTTCCGTTTATGCTGCAATTGCTCATTTGGTCAAAGAAGTAGAAGATTAGAAATCTTATAATAAATATTGAATTTAAATTCAAAATAGTATAATTTCGCAAAAAAATTTTTAAGGACGTAAAATGAGACAGCTTAAGATTACAAAATCTATCACCAACCGGGAAAGTGCTTCTCTGGATAAGTATCTGCAGGAAATAGGCAAAGAAGAGCTTATCACAGTTGAAGAGGAGGTAGAGCTGGCGCAGCGGATCAAAAAGGGAGACCGCGTGGCACTCGAAAAGCTTACCAGGGCAAATCTCCGGTTTGTGGTTTCTGTTGCTAAACAATACCAGAATCAGGGTTTAAGTTTGCCTGACCTTATAAATGAGGGAAATCTGGGGCTGATCAAAGCAGCAGAAAAATTTGATGAAACCAGGGGATTTAAATTCATCTCCTACGCAGTATGGTGGATTCGCCAATCAATCCTCCAGGCATTAGCCGAACAGTCAAGAATTGTACGTCTGCCTCTTAATCAGGTTGGTTCACTTAACAAGATCAACAAAGCTTTTTCAAAGTTTGAACAACAATACGAACGTACTCCCTCGCCTGAAGAACTCGCCACTGCACTCGAACTTCCCAAAGAGAAAGTATCCGACACATTACGTGTTTCCGGCCGGCATGTATCTGTTGATGCTCCATTTGTTGACGGCGAGGACAACAGTTTACTGGATGTCCTGATCAATAATGATTCACCGGTAGCTGATAAAACATTACTGAAAGAATCTCTTGCAAAAGAAATCGATCGCGCGTTGGCTACTTTAACTGAGCGAGAAAGAGATATTGTTAAACATTTCTTCGGAATTGGAGAACAGGAAATGACACTCGAAGAGATTGGCGAACAATTCGGACTCACCCGTGAAAGAGTAAGACAGATCAAGGAAAAAGCAATCAGAAGACTCCGGCATACTTCCAGGAGTAAATTGCTGAAAGCATATCTCGGATAAAATATGCCAAAAAATTATATAAAAGGCTGTCTCATAAAGACAGCCTTTTTATTTTGTGGAAAAATTTCAACAGGAGGCCTGCTGCTTATGTTACAGGGATATGAAATAAGTTGTAATTTTTTTCGAATAAATGATCAATAACAGATCTGCTACAGCCAGTAGGGTGGAAACAGTTAAAAATAATGAAAGCGAATAGCTGCCAATCATGATATGAACAAAGTAGGAATAAATAGTGATGAAAACGAGTGCCGCAGAAACAATGCTCAATACTACAACTACAAGCAGTCGGGCAAAAGAAAAGCCCAGTACAAAAAAGACGGAAATAATAAATCCTGTTAGTGGACTAATCAGGCGTATAAATGAGATTCCTGGTAAGGCATGGATTAGTAGAAAAAAAGGTAAGCAAGTAATAAAGAAAAAAACGAAACCTGCTAATAGAGAGTATCTAAATCCGGATTTTTTAATGAGGGATGCCATGTTGGAATAAATTTTGTTTTGGATTGAAAGATAATAAAAAAACGTGTGGCAATAATAAAAATGCTTATACGTTTTTTGAAAATGAAAAGCGAACCGTAATTAATGTTTACATATTATGAAAGATAAAAAAATATCAAAATTAGGGGCTATTCTTGTGTCATTTATTATGCTTGCGTTCACAATCAATGTTGCAGCACAGGGACAGCATCATAAATTCACCAAACAGGAATTAACTGATTTTATTCATGCAGTAAAAAAGGTAATCCCAATTCAGAAAGAAGGACAGGAGAAGATGGCAATTAAGATCAGGAAAAATGATTTTACTGTTAAGGAATATAACGATATTCTGAGTAAAATACAGAAGAAAAAAGATGTTGATCTTCCCAGAAAAAGGATGCAGGCCTTTAATGTACTGGCAGCCGAAGTTAAAAAGATTCAGGAAGAATATCACCTGAAAATTGCTCATGAACTAAACAATGAGGGACTGACCATGGATAAATATGATGAAATCCTTGTGGCGTACCAGAAAGACCCTGAAGTTAAATCACGAATCAATAAATTGATGCAGGAAAATAACTAAAGATTATTAATCCTGTAGAGGCCTTCATTGCTATATAAGTATAAATTGAGAATCTATTTAACACGTTCATTAAGTAGTTTCTCATAGGTATACATCTCATCCCGAAGCCGGGCTGCTTCAATAAAATCAAGCTCCTTAGCTGCTTTTTCCATGGCTTTCCGTGTGCTTTGAATGGCTTTTTCAAGGGCAGGCTGGCTCATATATTTAATGACAGGATCAGCAGCAATATTGGTTTTTTCCTGACCCGCATACACTTTTGTTTTTTCTTTTCCTCCATGCAGGTCACTCATAATGGTTGAAATCGCTTTCACGATCTGCTTTGGTGTGATCCCGTTTTCTTCGTTGTATTTAAGCTGTTTTGCCCTTCTGCGGTTCGTTTCATCGATGGTACGCTGCATCGAGCCTGTAATTTTATCAGCATACATGATTACCCTGCCGTTGAGGTTTCTCGCGGCCCTTCCTGCTGTCTGGGTAAGAGAGCGTTCCGAACGCAGAAAGCCTTCTTTGTCGGCATCCAGAATAGCTACAAGGGATACTTCCGGAAGATCAAGCCCTTCCCTGAGAAGATTGACACCGATCAGCACATCAAACTCACCATTTCTCAATCCTTCCATTATGCGCACCCTTTCAAGTGTATCAACGTCTGAATGAATATACTGGCAGCGTATGTTCATGCGGGAAAGATAGGTAGTCAGCTCTTCAGCCATCCGTTTGGTAAGAGTGGTTACCAGCACGCGTTCATTTGCTTTGGTGCGGATGTTAATCTGTTCCATCAGGTCATCAATCTGATTGGTGCTGGGTTTGACCTCAATCACCGGATCAAGTAGGCCGGTAGGCCTGATCAGCTGCTCAGTGATCAACCCTTCGCAACGCTCCAGCTCATAATCGGCTGGTGTGGCACTCACAAAAATGATCTGACCAACCAGTTCTTCAAATTCTCCAAATTTAAGAGGACGGTTATCAATGGCAGCAGGAAGCCTGAATCCATACTCTACCAGGTTTTGCTTG
>DASQZP010000245.1:0-5146 GCA_035638655.1 Bacteroidales bacterium | reverse complement strand
GTTTGGTTCCGGATGTATTATCCCATTTAAGAATTGCCCAGAAAACAAGGGCTGTAAAAAGAGAAGAAGTGGCATATACTTCACCCTCCACGGCTGAAAACCAGAATGTATCTGAGAAAGTATAGGCCAGTGCACCCACTGCGCCACTACCCATTATGGCAACCAGCTGTCCATTTGTTAATGCTGCTTTATTCCCTGTTATCTTACGTGCCAGGTGAGTGATTGTCCAGAAGAGAAATAAAATGGTGAACGCACTGGCAAGGGCCGACATGGAATTGACGAGTACCGGCACCATGGTTCTGTCACTGCCGGCAAAATGAGTGAAAAAATTGGAAAGGATCATGAAAAATGGAGCTCCCGGAGGATGACCAACTTCCAGCTTGAAAGCTGAGGCTATGAATTCCCCGCAATCCCAGAAACTGGCAGTGGGTTCAATGGTCATCAGGTATACAATGGCGGCGATAAGGAACACTGCCCAGCCCGTCAGGTTATTAATCAGGGAATATTTTTTCATGACAGAATATTTCTCAATTATTGCTATTTTAATGATTGATTAGCAAATTAAGATAAATTTTGCGTAATAATAAAACAGGGAATTCATAATATTGTGATCTGAAATGATCTGCTTTTCTGATAAAATTTAATGTATGTTACGGAAACTATTTCTTATTTTCCTGGCTGGTTTTTGTTGGCAAACCACACAGGCACAAGTGTCCAACAACTTTTTTGCAAATAGTCATCCTGTTGATTCAACGCTGCATAACCAGCTTTTCCTTGGTATTGACAATACAAATTTTCTTAAAAATAATGAGTATTTTAATCCTTTTCTGGACGGGTATACATTGATAGGATGGTTTATCAATCCGTCTTTAATTTACTACCCGACAAAAGATACCAGGATCCGGGCAGGTTTCCATTTTCTGAAATATTCCGGACTGGACAGGTTAACGGAGGCTCAACCATTCCTGAGCTTCGAATATCAGATCAGTCCCAACCTGCAAATGGTGCTGGGAACAATCTACGGGGGAGCCAATCACCGGTTGTCTGAACCCATGTACAGTTTTGAGCATTATTATGTAGACAACCTGGAGAACGGCATGCAGTTCAGGTACAATTCAGCAAGGATCTTTACTGATTTTTGGGTTAACTGGGAACAGTTTATCATGCGGCATGATACCATACAGGAAGAAATTACCGGCGGACTTTCCTCTGAGTTTCAGTTGTTAAAACCAGGTAGTAAAGTTGAAATGTCAATTCCGTTGCAGCTTATCATCAATCATCACGGCGGACAGATCAACGATCTCGAATCCTTTATCAGTACCCTTACTGATATCTCAACCGGTTTGAATGTTGGTCTTAATATCGACCATTCTTTTTTTGAAAAGCTGGAACTGAAGAATTATTTCTATTTATACCGTGATCTTTCTCCGAGCAAACGACAGGCTTATAAAAAGGGGAAAGCTTTTTATCCGAATGTTATTCTGAAGACAAAGTTTTTTGAACTGGGTGGTGGATACTGGTGGGCCGACCGGTTTATTGCACCCAAAGGAGAACCGCTTTTCCAGTCAGTATCTTCTATTGATGAAAATTACAAGTTAGATCACCGGGAGCTCATCACTGCCAAGTTGCTTTTTGAAAGACAGCTCCATGAGGGAATCCTGCTGGGAGTAAGATTTGAGTCTTATTATGATCCTGTACTTGCAAACTTCGATTACAGTTATGGCATTAACCTGCTGTTTCAGCATGATTTTTTCCTGAAGGCATTCCCTAAATAGCAATCTGATACATTTTTCTTTTTTTTGACTGTGCAACTAAAGTTGCAGCTGGAATTCCCAAAAGTCACGTATGTACTGGCTAATCCGGTATATCTCCCTTGATAAGCAATTTTGAATACATGTTTAGCAACATAAATATGCATTTTTATACTACTATGTATTGCATGGTAGTATAAAAATGATATATCTTTGTTATGTCATTTCACATGGTATAAAATAGTACTTTATAATTATGAAAGCAATCTTTCTTACCTTATTTGTTTTATTGGTTTTTCTGCCCTGTAGCGCGCAAGATGAGGCGAGAGGAGTCAACCTGGTGAGAAAGGAATGCAACAGGCAAACAAATTTAAATAATGACTCCCTCAATACAACTGATAACAGCACAAAAGATTCGGGAAAAATCCAGAATCAGCGCATTGCTTTTGTTGCAAACAACCGGATTGAAGAGCAGGGAACTATTAACCGGGAGAATAATTCCAGCATAGCGAACCGTTATAAATACGGAAAAGCTGAGCATAAAACAGGAGCTGGCAAACATGTATTGTTGCCGGTGTTAAACAGAGCTATGAATCTGAGTCTTGTGCTGGAGACAGTGGCTTTGTTTGTTTTTTGTGTGCTTGGTGTTGTATATAAGCTAAACGATTAATCATGACCAGTAAGAACAACTAATATATTCGCATATTCAAATAAAAAACTTTAAGAGATGAAAAAGACCGTATCAGTAAATCTTGGTGGCTTTGACTTTAATATAGATGAAGATGCCTACAAAGAGCTTCAGGTATACCTCTCATTGATTGAATCTCATTTTGCGCATGACCATGGCAGACAGGAGATCATTGATGATATTGAAGCCCGTATCGCCGAGCTGTTCCGGGCAAAAACCGGCACGGGCAAACAGGTAATTAACATAGAAGATGTGCAGGAAGTCATTAAAACTCTGGGTAAACCTGAAGAAATGGGAGAAGGCGAAAGCTCAGAGTATGAGCAGGAAGAACCTTATACCGCCAGCTACAGGACTTATCGCCGCATATACAGGGACCCCGACAATCGTATTATAGGAGGCGTATGCAGTGGACTGGCAGCCTACTGGCATTTTGATCCGCTTATCCTGAGAATAATATTTATTGTAGCCTTCCTGGGGTTTGGCGTCGGGCTCTTTATTTATCTGATTCTGTGGATCGTTATTCCCGAAGCAAAAACTGTAGCACAGAAACTCGAAATGAGAGGTGAACCCGTAACTGCTTCCAATATCGGGAAAGCCGTTAGAGATGAATTTAACAATTTCAGGAAAAACATGAAGTTTTGAAAGCAGAGGAACTATAAAATATACAATTATGAACGTTGAAAATGCAAAAGCACAAATGAGGAAGGGGGTTCTGGAATATTGTATCCTCTCCATTCTCTCGAAAAACGATTCTTATGCGACTGATATCATCAATAAGCTAAAAGAATCGAAGATGATCGTGGTTGAAGGAACACTGTATCCTTTGCTCACCAGGCAAAAAAATGCCGGATTGCTGAGCTACCGGTGGGAAGAATCCACCCAGGGACCACCCCGCAAATATTATTCACTTACCGAAAAAGGGCACTCTTTTTTGCAGGAACTTGACCAGTCGTGGCAGGACTTGCAGGAAGCTGTTGAATCAATTAAAAAATCTGCATAAATTTCTCTATGTAAAAAACCTGAAAAATGAGAAAAACAGTAAAAATAAACATCAGCGGACTGGTATTTCATATTGATGAAGATGCTTACGAAAAACTCCGTACCTACCTCAATACACTGGATAGCCGATTTATTGATTATCAGGAGAAACAAGAGATCATCGCTGATATTGAATCCCGCATTGCTGAATTGTTCCAGGGATATATCAATGAACAGAAAGAAGTGATCACAGTTGAAGATGTGGAAAAAGTGATTGGTATCATGGGCAATCCTGAGGACATTATTGATGAAGAGGAACAGAACAATCATTACCAGCATCAGGAGAGTAGCAGCGAGTACAGAACCCGCTCCAAAAGGCTGTACCGCGATCCGGATAACGCAGTGCTTGGCGGTGTATCTGCCGGTCTGGGGGCTTACCTTAACATCGATCCTATATTGTTCAGGATCCTGTTTGTAATCTTTTTCTTTGGCTACGGATCTTCGTTGCTGGTATATATTATCCTCTGGATTGTGCTTCCTCCGGCGCGCACCAGGGCACAAAAGCTGGAGATGCGGGGCGAAAATGTGAACATTTCCAATATTGAGCGCTCCATCAAAGATGAATACCATGTGGTAAGAAACAACCTTTCAAAAGTACGCCATTCCCGCTCTTATTCCCGCGTAGGCGATTTTTTTGAAGAGATAGTACGGGTGTTCGGGGTCCTGATCCTGGGTATTGCCCGTGCACTACTTGTATTGATTGGTCTGGCACTGGTCATAGGAGGTTTTGTGGCCCTGGTCAGCTTTATCGGGATCTTTGTTTTCAACAGTGTATTGTTGTCCGGTCTGTTCAATATTGAGACATTCTCTGTCAGCAGCCTGGTACCATTTTTTGCCGGACCGGTAAACACAGAATTGCTCATGATCAGTTTGTTGTGTGTGGTAGGAATACCCCTGCTGGCCATTGTTTACGGAGGGATAAAACTGATGTTCCGCTTCAGGGCCCGTGACCGTATCATCGGTGTGCTGGGTTTTGCTGTATGGCTGATTGCACTGTTTGTACTGATTTCCATGGCCCTGGTAGAAGGACGAAACGTGGCTACTGAAGGCAGTTACACCCAAACCAAAGAAGTACAGTTTAATCATGACACAGTTTTCCTCTCTGTTTCCCCGGAGCATGAACCAGGAAGTGCTGAGATTGTAGTGATGAATGAACATACCCACATGGTATATTCCGAAGATCAGGAACGGCTGCTAATCCGGCCTGCTATAAGCATCGAAAGATCCACCTCCGACGAGCTGAAGGTAAGGATGCACAACAGGGCCAGGGGTGCCAACCGGTATGATGCAGTGGAGCAGGCCAGGGATATACCCTACCACTGGAGCGTAAAAGACTCGGCCATTGAGCTTGATCCGTATTTCTATATCCAACAGGGTGAGACCTGGCATTTCCAGAAAGTGGATATTGTAGTGCTTGTTCCTGAGGATATGTATGTACAACTGAACGATAACCTGCGATATTACCTCCATAATGTGTACAACCGGGAAAATATGTGGGATCGTGAGATGGCCGGAAAATTATGGCAAATGACCCCCGACGGGCTGACTCTAGCTGATGATCAGGACTAAACGGAGTAAAAGTATCCAATGTGAAAAAAATCTTTGCAGAATATCTTTTTTTTATATCTTTGCACTACTTTTTAAAACTCTGATTGTCCGATGGTGTAAT
>DASQZP010000244.1:0-3345 GCA_035638655.1 Bacteroidales bacterium | reverse complement strand
AGCGATACAACGAAGCAATAGAAAGAAGCGCATTGGTTCTGAAGCTGTTAACCTTTCAAAAAACCGGAGCCATTTTAGCTGCTCTAACCACTTCCATACCAGAAATTCCGGGAAGCGAAAGAAACTGGGACTACAGATATTGCTGGGTGCGTGATGCAGCCATGATGATCCGCACCTTTTCTACTATAGGCCATCCCACGGAAGCAGAAAGATTCCTTCGGTTTGTTATTGATGTAACCCCTGCCAAAGATGAAAAGATACAGATTATGTACGGTATCAGAGGCGAAAAGGAGTTACATGAAGAAATACTTGAACACCTTGACGGATATGAAGGGGCAAAACCGGTGCGGATCGGCAATGCAGCCTATTTACAAAAGCAGCATGATATTTATGGGGTGCTTATGGATGTAATTTACCAGGATATGAAAGCCTACCATATTTCATCAGAACGGTCGGAAGAATTGTGGACAATTGTCAGAAGCATTGTTCGTTCAGTCGAAACCAACTGGAAGAAACCTGACAAAGGAATCTGGGAGTTCCGGTCGAACGGCAAACATTTCACCTTTTCCAAGGTACTTTGTTGGGTAGCTATTGACCGTGCCGTGAAAATTGCACAAGTACTTAAAAGAAAAGACTATGCCAGCGACTGGAGTACATTGCGCAGTGTAATCCATGATGATATCCATAAAAATGCCTGGAATGACAAAATAAAAGCTTTTACGCAATACTATGGAAGCGATGACCTGGATGCATCCAATTTACTGATGGTTACATACAGCTTCATCAAGCCTTCCAATGAACGCTTCGTTCAGACAGTAGAAGCTACACAGCGTGAACTGATGCATGACGGGTTGATGTACAGGTATAAGAGTGAAGATGATTTTGGTCTCCCCTCTTCCTCTTTCACCATTTGTAATTTTTGGCTGATTACCAGCCTGTGCCGGATAGGCAGAAGAGAAGAAGCTGAAAAAATGTTTGAAAGAATGCTTGAATACAGCAATCATGTCGGACTTTTCAGTGAAGACATTGACTTTAATACAAAAAGATTGCTTGGTAATTTTCCACAGGGATATTCCCACCTGGCACTTATAGAGTCAGCCATAGCCCTGTCAAGCGGCACTACAAGTGAAAATAAAGTCATGAAAGCATTGCATAAGTAATGTGTTTTTAGTTAATTTTAAATTTGTCGTGAAAAAAATAATATTTTGAAAAAGATTCTCATTTATTCGTCCTCATCAACTCCAAGACTGGAATATACAGCCAGGTTGCTTTTTAACCGGATTCTTGACCTGGATGTTTCTTTCACCCAAAACACCGGTGATTTGGCAAACTTTGATGGTTTCCGACTGAATTATTCCGTTGAAACTATTGAGAAAGCGCACATGACCCTGCGTCCTGTTGAGCTACTTTTGAGAAAGACATTCATGCACTGAAGCCAGAGACAGGAGAGTGGCATGAACTGAAAATATTATTTCCTGTATCAGGAGGAGATTTACCCTTTGACATTCTTGCAGGATCGTTTTACCTGGTTAGCCGCTACGAAGAATATCTTCCTTTTCATGCAGACAGCCATGAGCGCTTCGAAGCCAACCAAAGTATGGCACACAGGGAAGGCTTCCTCAGGATGCCTCTTGTCAACCGGTGGGCTGATGAGTTAAAAGAAGTAATGCGGATCCATTATCCTGAAATTGAGTTTTCTACCAAGGAATTCCGGCACCTTGTTACTATCGACGTGGATGTCCCTTTTGCTTTTCTGGACAGGAGTCTGGTAAGAACAACATTATCGGTTGGAAAAGACATTGTTTCAGGTAAATTTAAAAATATAAGAAAGCGTGTGGGCGTACTCAGAGGAAAGCAACCCGATCCTTTTGATACCTATCATTTCATTACTTCAGCTGTTGAACCTCATGGCAAGGCCATTCAATGGTTCTGGCATACAGGTAACTTTGGAAGATACGATAAGAGTCTCAGGATCGACAAGCCGATGGTAAGGGAAGCCATTCAAAAGCTGGCAGAAAATTATCCGGTGGGCATACACCCCTCCTATCAATCTTTTCACGATCCTGTTAAACTTCATGAAGAAATTGAACGGTTAAAAAATGTACTGGGCCAACCTGTCACCCAGAGCCGGCAACATTATCTAAGGATAACATTCCCTTTTACCTACCAAAATCTTATTGAAGAAGGGATACAGGAAGATTACTCGATGGGTTATTCCAGTGAACCCGGATTCAGGGCCAGTATCTGTACCCCGTTTCCGTTTTATAACCTGGAAAAAGATGAAACAACGTCGCTCATGATTTTTCCGTTTGAATTTATGGACGGAACATTTTTACGCAAAAAGATGGACGACCGTGAAATGGAAGAAACAATTACTTATATGTCCAGGCAGGTACGTCAGACGGGAGGATTCTTTTCAGGTTTGTGGCACAACAGTACTTTTGGTAATGAAGACAGTTACAGAATGAAAATGTTTTTCGAACGGATTGTTTCGGAATGTTAATGCAGATCGAAGATCCCCTAGATGTGTTACTTTTCCGGAAAGAGAAAGAATTTCCATCGCAGCATTCTTGAATTTATCTTGCTGATCTGATGATAAGGCAAAGGGTATGCACCAAACTGCCGGTCATAATAGGCAATATTCTCGATCATACTTCCCCTGAAATTAACAGATAATCCTTTTTGAGCAGCCAACAGTATTGCCTGAGCTGTTACCATAAATTTTGAACCACTGGTACGAAATTCAGGATCCCCTCCACCAAGCAGGAAATAAAGATATTTTTTATCCCAGGCCACCATGAGTCCGGCATGAACGCTACCGTCCGGGTCTGAAGCATAGAGGATTTCAGCCACATCGTGCTGCAGACAGGCATCTATCATTCTTTTAGTCTTCTCAAATGAGATAGGCATTTCAAGATGCTGTCGATTAAAACTCATTTGGTTTAACTGATAAAACGAGCGGATATCAAGTCCACTTTTTACTTCAATGTTTTTCTCAGCTTTTCTGATTTCCTGACGGGCACTTTTGCTGAAAGAGTTCATCAGCTCTTCAAAATCGAGAGAAGGTCGGTCAATTACATAGGTATACCGGGTGGTTTGATTAAAGTTTTTCCAGAAGAATGGCTGCCAGTTGGAGATATTATAATCCACCTCCAATTGCAACCAGTCAAAAGGAGGTAATTCTCCTACCAGTTTATCCAATACTTTCTTTTCATAGCTTTGCTTCTTTACCAAACCCTGCCCTTCAGGAAAAGAAATTACCGGACCGGTAATTTGAGTGAAGGGTGGCGACAGAATATATCGGAAACCATACTTCTTTTTTAGCTGGTAGGGCCAGGCACCAAG
>DASQZP010000243.1:0-3641 GCA_035638655.1 Bacteroidales bacterium | reverse complement strand
TTACTCTTAGAAAGAGTTATGATTTCTATCCATTAAATAAAGATGATAGCAAATATTTCTTATTAAGATGTTACATTTATCAAAATTTGGAATTATATAAAAATGCATTGATAGATATAAATAAGGCATTTGAGCTAACACCTAATGAAGAAATACCTATTTATTAGTATTATACAAGATCCCTAATTAAATCTTCTTTAGAGGATAACATAGGTGCACTTAAAGATATAAACAAGGCATTAGAATTGAATTTCGATGATGCTTATTGCAACTATATTAAAGGTATGATATTAGTAGATTTAGGAGATTACTCTGGTGCTATAAATTCTTTTTCTCGAGCAATAAATATTAATCCAAAAGAACCTGAATATTTAATTGAAAGAGGATTTGCAAAATATTATAATGATGAAAATGGATGTGAAGATTGGAGTAAAGCCGGTGAACTTGGAGAATACGATGCCTATAACTATATTAAAGAATACTGTAAATAATGGGTATAATGACCAATTTTTGAGAATTATACAAATGGTATAATGGAATTTAGCCTGTTCATATCTTTCCCAAATCCCAACTCTCAAATTCTCTCTGAAAATCGTATCTTTCGAAGTCAAACCAAAAACAGCTGCTGACTGAATGGCTGCAAAAGAAGCAAAAGCAAGGATCAAGATTAACAAACTGCTTGAAGAAGCCGGGTGGCGACTTATTGATAATGAATCCGGGAAAGCAAACGTTGTGTTTGAGAACAACGTGAAAATAACCGGACACGCCATCAACGAATTGGGGGGAGATTTTGAAAATACCAAAAACGGTTTTATCGATTTTTTGCTGCTTGATGAAAAAGGTTTTCCGCTGATTGTTCTTGAAGCCAAAGCAGAAGATAAAAATCCGCTGATCGGTAAAGAACAGGCCCGTAAATATGCCAAATCGCAAAACTGCCGGTTTATGATGTTATCCAACGGGAACCTGCATTATTTCTGGGACCTGCAGCGGGGTAATCCTTACATTATTACTGTCTTCCCCAAGCCAGACTCTGTGGCAGGTTATAAGAATTTTATTCCGGACAAATCACGGCTGGTAAGTGAACCGGTGGCTGAGGATTATATCACACTTACACAACATCCGCAGTATGCAGGCGACCCGGAATATATGAATGAAGCGACAAAGGACAATTTTATCCGGCGGACCAACGTGCGGTTCCTGAGACATTATCAGCTAATAGTGTACATACACAATTGTGCAAGCTCCACTTCGAATTATTAAATCACCGATAGATATAACTTTTAGTGAATAATATCATTGAAAAGCGTATATTTGAATAAAAAAATGTACGAAAGATATTTGAAAGAAAGGATTATTAAGAGAATAAATTCTGGTAAAGCAATTATTCTTATTGGTCCCAGACAAGTTGGAAAAACTACCCTGATTCGAGAAATTCTCAATGATCATGATTACTTATTCTTTGATGGCGATGATCCAAAAACAAGAACACTACTTAATCAACCAAATACGGAGGAAATTAGAAGGTTATTAGGCAAATACAAATATATTTTTATCGATGAAGCCCAAAGAATCGAAGGTATTGGATTAACTATGAAAATTATTACTGATCAATTCAAAGATGTACAATTATTTTCAAGTGGATCATCATCTTTTGATTTGGCTAATAAGTTGAATGAGCCATTAACCGGAAGAAAATGGGAGTACCACTTATATCCGATATCATGGGAGGAGTTTGAGAATACTCATGGATATTTACACGGGGAGCAACAAATTGAAAACAGATTACTCTTTGGATTATATCCTGATGTATTGAATAATCCGGGAGACGAAATAAATATCTTAAGAAATCTTCTGAATAGTTATTTATACAGAGATATTTTAGCACACTCTGATTTAAGAAAACCTGAAATACTTGACAAATTAGTTCAAGCTCTTGCATTACAAATAGGAAATGAGGTTAATTATTCAGAATTAGGACAAATTCTATCAGTTGACAAAAATACTGTTAGCAGATATATCGAGATATTGGAAAAGGGATTTGTGATTTTTAGATTAGGTAGTTTTAGTCGAAACTTGAGAAATGAGATTAAGACAAATAAAAAGATTTACTTTTATGATAATGGAATTAGAAATATGATTATTGGAAATTTTGATCCACTTGATATAAGACAAGATAAAGGTTCATTGTGGGAGAACTTCTTAATTTCTGAACGAGTTAAGCAAAATGAGTATAAACAGAGTTTAGCTAGAAAATATTTCTGGAGAACTAAGCAACAACAAGAAGTTGAATATGTAGAAGATATTGGAGGAAAAATTTATGGCTTTGAATTCAAATGGTCAGAAAAGAAATCGAATAAATTACCAAAAACCTTTACAGATGCATATAATTCAGAAGATCAAGTGATTACACTAAATAACTTTAGAGAATTTGTGATAATATAAATCCGCCAGCACATAATAATTAAGCATCGTTATAGGCGGTAGCCGAATATGTGCTTACTGTTGAACTAAACCGGCCAGGCTGCTCTACCATATTATAATGTGGAATCGATTTTTTATATTTTTTCCTGCATTTTTTGGAATTTTTTAGAATGCTCAAAAACTCATTTTAAAAAATGCAACACGCGGGAGGCCGAAGGCTTACTATTAACCATCAAAAAAATAAACCCTTTATCCCTCTATTTTTACTCTTCCCTTAATCACATCAACCTAACAGTTCACCAAATATATAAAAAATAGAAACCTCCCTTCCGTTTTTTCAGTAAAATTCAATAAAAAAAGAGCATATTCATGCTTCTTCTGCACAAATACGCCCGATTAATCTTGCATTGTTAAGTAGGAATCAACCCCTGTTTTTCAGTTTTTTGCCAAAAAAGCCTTGAGTCTGTTGGCTGCTTCCAGGTTGTCTACTTTAATATAGGTAAGAAAAGCTCTAACGCTTTTGTGACCTGAAATCTTCATTAATTCTTCTGCCGTGAATCCAAAATAAATGAATTTCAAGTACCCGGAACCTTCACCAGCCTATTCCCCAAAACACCCTCAATCTTAGAAATGGTTTCCAGGGTAAGATTTTCTTTCCCTTTTACCACTTTATTAATATACTGTGGTGTTACGCCCATAGCTTCGGCCAGTTTCTTCCGGGTCATCCCGTTTACCGGTTTTTGGGCCCTGATCTCCCTGAGTATGCGCACGGCTATTTTAAAGGAATGCCTGGTCAATGCAATGTTTTGCTGCCGTTTTTTTGCATCCTCTAACCAGGGCGAAACCTCTTTGGATGCTATGTTGTTTATTTTGCCTACTGTGTCTTTCATCGTTAATCCTTTGATTTTAGTTCAATCTTTATGTTCAGAAAGAAAAGAAACCTTACCTGTAGAATTCATCCTCCTTCAATTTTACAGAATAGTTCTGTATATAACCGCGGATACGTTCCAATGAAATGATGTTACGAATGATAGGGTCGTGAAAATGCGGTTGCCATGAGAAATCTTTCTGTATTTTTTTTACATCATATGTAGCGCGACCTTTAAACCACCGGATAACCCGGGACAGATTATCATATAACATGGAATTGTAATTCCAGGTTATACCTGAGGAGAAGCAGTCTTCCATGCCCCCTTACGGTTGAAACCCCATTAAATTAT
>DASQZP010000242.1:0-2335 GCA_035638655.1 Bacteroidales bacterium | reverse complement strand
TTTTAGTCCGCCGGAATAATCTAAGCTATTTACTACAATTTGATTTACTGCAGCATGACCAGGTATATAATTATTATTATCAAATGGCCCTTCATCAAATGTGAGATAGCAACTAAGCCCATTTTCGAAACCCGTCAATGTATGTTTATAATTATCGCTGATTTCGATTTGTGATCGTATATAATTCCACATTCTTATTTCTGCAGCATAACCAGCAAAACCGGATCCTTGATTAGAAGCATTATTTAAAAAAGCTAAGGGCGTCATTCCACCTAATGTTCCTATAGCATTATCAATTTGAGATGAAATTAAATTACCATTTACATAAAATTTCATTTGACCTCGATTTTCACGAGTAAATGCCAAATGTGTCCATTTATTTAAAGGTGGTAAATAATTTGTTGGATAAGTTTTAGCATTTCCATCATATTCCCTGGTTACTGCACGTAAACCATTGGTACTATTAATTTGAAGTTCAAATAGCGGACTGGATGAACTTCCCCCTGTATTATTATTAAATAAATTCTGAAAACTAGTATTAAATGCGATGATAGGATAAATCCAAACTTCACATGTAAAATCTAAAAATGGAAATAATCTAGAATTGGGATTATTTATTATTAATTGATGATATTGAGTTGAGGGACTATAAATCGCATATTTACTAATATTCCTATTTGTAATTTTTATTGATTTATTTAATAAAGCACTGCTAAATGTAAAAGTAGGATCTTGTGCCATACTTTGACATAAATCAACACCTAAATTGTAGTTGGTTTGAATAGTAATATTTTCAGCATATCCACCAACAGTTTCAGGGGCTGCAAATTTATCTACAACATGAAAAGTATTTCCAGCATCTGTAGTTTCTAATATTTGTGGCGTTGCATTTCCCTGTTTATCTGTACGTACCATATACAACCACCATCGTAGATTATCAAAAATTTTGATGTCAAAAGCGCCATCATTAGGCGTTATATCGGCAAAATCTTTTATGAGATAGGTTAAATCATGAGTATTCCAATTCGTACCATCACCATGATATAAATACATTTTATCATTGTTTTGAGTATGATCAGTACCTATTATTTGTCCGGTGAAGGTCACAAATACTAGTTTTCTGTCCGGAGTAACAGCATTAGCATAAGGATTAAAAGTTTCTTTCGAAGAAAGGGAAGAATCACCTCCGATCTTATAATAATTATCTAAATCGGCAAGTTGTATTTCTGTATTTCTGGAAACGCCGCTTTTTTTATTAGAATTAAAATATTCCAGATTCCCCCAATTCACTAAATCATCTGACCATAAAAAATATGAAACTGTCCATCCTATATTATTAGTACTGGCAGGAGGATTATAGAGCATTGTTTTAATGAGTAATCCTACTCCTTGATTATCTACTGGATGTACTATCCTTTGATAGGACCATAATCCTTCAGATCCAGAATCCATAATTGATACAGGATCTGTCCAGGTAACACCTCCATCTGTTGATTTACTCCATCGTATTTTGAAATGACCACCAGTACTATCATTTTTATAATCTTGAACAAATAAAACTAGCGTTCCATCAGGTAATTTTTGTAATGCTGGATAAGCTAAATGTGTTACATTCGTTCCTGTAACTCTAGAATGAACGGTAAAACCCCGTGTAACATCTTCAGGATAATTTGAAATAGCTACATTAATCGGACTATTATTACCACCGTTGCTAAAACTTTGAAACGCCGTAACGATATAACCATTATCATTAACAATAACAGCCATTCTGGAATGCTCATTCAAAACTGGCGGTTTCCAGACTTCATACATTCCACTGATTTCACCTTTTTTTACATCATATTGATATAACCAGCAACGGGAATCTATATCATATCTACCATTAATAGTGCCATAAATTTTATCATTATAATAATAAAGTACCGGTGTCTGATTAAAACTATGTGTATGGGTATGTGGTACAGCTTCCCCGTTCGTTCCGAGCAAAAAAGCATTAGACCAATTGCCGGACAATTGTTTAATCTGTGGATTAAATAATGGATATGTTCCCTTAAAAGGTGGTAAATCAATCATTATAACTATATTCGGTTATTGTACAGAACCCACTTGAATCTTTTACATAAATCCTTACTTCTTCACGATATGGATTGTTAACTGGTATATAATCATCCATTGCCTGTGCAGGTATTTTTCGGCTGAAATGACTTGCAGAAATATTATCCTGTCCAAATAATAAATACACATCGCCAGTGGACATATTCACAGTTGTAAATCCGACTCTGGAAGGATTCTTATCAAGGATAACCTGACCTTGTGTGATGCTATCAAACTGGAT
>DASQZP010000241.1:0-6862 GCA_035638655.1 Bacteroidales bacterium | reverse complement strand
AGTAATCATTTACCCTGATAATGATGCTCTTCACTTCACTTGCAGAAGGAAGATCTTCACTGTATACTTTTGAACTAATACAAATTAGCAGGAAAAGAAATATAGAAAAACTTAACTTCAATATTTTCATTTGCTTTATGTCTATTTCTACATCAAATTATTAAACGGAAAAGGATTAGTTTTTTTCCTTAAACGCCGAGAGGTCCCATTCATCTTTCCATTCAATAACCGGCTTTTCATTTTCAAATTTTATTGGCAGCCAAATATAACGGCCATCGATAGGGTTTTTCGGTTTCCACCGGTCGGCCATGAAAATATAAGCATCATCCATTCCCTGTACAGGCATTACGCAGGTGCTTTGAGAATGGAAGGTAAGCTCAGCATCTTCACCGACACATGGATTACCAATCTGTTTCCAGGGACCCCAGATCGAATCGGCCACTGCCACACTGGCGGCATTCGGATCCCAGCCGGTGCATCCGGATGTGATCATGTAATACTTTCCGCGACGTTTAAATAATGCAGGCGCTTCGCGGTGCCCCCCCGGAAAGACTCTGATCCATCGGCCAGTGAAACCGGTATAATCATCTGTAAGTTCAGAAATATCCATTGTCAGGTTCTCTTCCGAAGAGTGTATATGGTATGCTGTTCCATCCCCGTCTACAAACAGTGTCATATCTCTTGACATTTGCCCCTTACTGAAATCCCTGCGAACCAGCAACCCGTCACGAAGGGCAGTTTCCCATTCCGGAGTCCACCATTTTAATTGTTCTTCGTTGGGCTGTTTTTCTTTCTTTCCCTGGTAATTCAATGGCCATTCTTCCGCATTTGGCCGATAAGATCGGAGATAAGTATAAGGCCCTGTAACATTATCGCTCACCGCAACTCCGGTACGGGCAGCACTATAACCCTGGCCTCTTAATTCAAGATGAAACCACATCACAAATTTGCCGGTCATCTTGTTATAAATCACTTTTGGACGCTCCATTACACATCCCTTCACAATCTCGGAAGTTGTATCGTCTACCGATGCCAATACCACCCCTTCGTTTTTCCAGTTATACAGATCATCAGAGGAATAGCAGTGAATCCCGATTTTTGCAGTATTTCCGCCCCGACCCGATGTCTTATGCTCACCAAACCAATAGTAGGTGCCTCCGTGATATAATAATCCGCCACCATGGGCATTGATGGCCACGCTGTCGGTATCAAGCCATATTTCACCAGGCCTGAAACTATTGTTATTACCTTCCGTGACAGAAGATCCAGGTATTTCATGACAGCCGACCAGTGTAACTATTGCCATTGCTAAAAAAAGGCTGCCTGTGCAGAGTTTTGTTAATGTTTTTCTCATTCTCATTTAAATATAATAATTGTATAAAAAGGTACATCAGCCAATCAGATGCAGAACACATTCAGAATGAATTAGCTCAAATATTTTCCTTAACGGGTTCATCCATTCCCCCTTACCGGGGATAATAAATTACCCCGATACAAACATACAGGAACATGGCTCAAAGATACCGGATGATACTTATAAAAAATATCAAAAACACAACATAGACTATCACAAAATTGAAAAATATAACATATTCCGGCTCGATATCTGACAAATTAGTTTCTGTCCATAATGTCCGATAACTACGTTATTGACAGACTCTGGTTGCCTTCTCGGAAAAGCTATGTTCCTACGAAACTGCATGGATATAATAAAAAATTATACTACGGAACAGATAGGCCCATTGCTATTATAACCCGGATTAGGCCTTATTATTTTTATCAATGAATTCCTTAGGGGTACAACCATAGTATTCCCGGAAACAACGGGTAAAATAAGAAGGGCTTGAAAACCCGACCATATAAATAATTTCGGAAATAGAGCGTTTCTTTTGCATCAATAATGTAGCAGATGTCTTTAGCCGTTGGTTACGGATAAACTCCTTGGCAGTTTGCCCGGTAAGCGCTTTTATTTTCCGGTAGGCCTGGTTTGCACTGATCCCAATCTCATGACTGAATTTTTCTACATCAAAACCCGGATCATCCAGATTATGATTTACCGCATCCACTGCATCTTTCAGAAAAGTTTCGTCGAGGGATGACAGTTCAATCTTTTCAGGTTCCATCAGTCTGTCGGCCCGAATCCTTTCATGCAGGTTTTTCCTGTTTTCCAGGATGTTTTGTATTTTCAGCCGCAGGGCCATCATATTAAATGGCTTGTAAATATAATCTACGGCACCCATTTGCAAACCGGTAATTTCATCTTCCCGCATAGTTTTAGCCGAAAGAAATACTACCGGAATATGAGAAGTCACCAAATCTTTCCTCAGTTGTTTGCATAGTTCAATTCCATCCATTTCCGGCATCATAATATCCGTAATAATAATATCTGGATATATTTTGCGTGCCAGCTCGAGACCTTCCCTGCCATTAAAAGTAGCCAGAACTGAAAATTCGCCGGAAAGTCCTGAAACAATGAAATCATTCATTTCACCATCATCCTCTACAATTAATACCCTAGGGAGCCTGCTTTCGGTAGATATTTCAGATGTCCGGGAAGCCTCGTCTGCAGGTGCGTTTTCTAATCTGTTCCTTGTATCGGGAAATGCTTCTTCCTCCTGATAACCGACAGGGTATTGCCGGATATCAACCGGAATCGTTAAAGTGAAACAACTTCCTTTACCTGCTTCGCTCTCCAGTTCAATATTTCCATTATGTAACTCTATAAAAGCCCGGGAAAGAAACAACCCTATCCCCCCAGTACTCTGGGTATGCTGTTGATGAGCCTGGAAGAATCGTTCAAACACTTTATCACTGTATTCGGGAGAAATGCCAATACCAGTATCTTCGATCTCTATAACAAGGTTTATCCCGCCATCTTCTACTTCCTCCAAACCGGCAGTAACAGTAATCTTACCGCCATCCTCGGTATACTTGAAGGCATTGGATACCATATTATATAATACTTTTTCAAACTTATCCCTATCAACCATGCCCACAATTGCAGGTTGTTTCAAATTCAGTTCAAACTGCATCTGTTTCGAATCAGCCATACTCTTGAAAGATTCATAGAGGTCGTTGAGTATACCAGCAATGTCAGTCTTCTGCAGATAAATCTCCATCTTCCCTTTCTCAACTTTCCGGAATTCCATGAGCTGATTGACAAGACGCAATAAACGCTGGGCATTACGTTGAATCAATTCAGCCTGTTTACCAGCATATTTTGATAATCCCCTAATCTTTTGTAATTCTTCTGCAGGTCCCAGGATAAGTGTCAACGGGGTTCTGAACTCATGGGTAATGTTTGTGAAAAACTGAGATTTAAGTTCATTCAATTCATGTTCCTTTTCATTTTGCATGTGTTCCAGCATCAACTGTCCTTTTTCCCGGGCTTCTATAATTGAATACTGCTTAAAGAAATAAAGCAGCCCGAGGAAAATCAGCCCATAAAACACGTAAGCCACAGCAGTCTTCCACCACGGTGGTGCAATGGTAAGTTTCAGAGTTGCCGGCGTATCATTCCACACACCATCACTATTAGCTGCTTTGACTTTAAAAATATAACTGCCGGGATGGATATTAGTATAGGTTGCTGAATTACGATCACCTACCTCATTCCATTGATCATCAAATCCTTCAAGATAATAAGCATATTCATTTTTCTGGGGATCTTTGAAATCCATTGCCGAAAAAACAAATGTAATTACTTTATCCTTATAGGTGAGATGCACCTCTTTGACATACGGAATTGAGAAGCTTTTATGAACGCTGCTTTCCTCATTGTTTCGCTTTTGTATACTCTCATTGAAGACCTGCAGGTCGGTGATACAGACCCTGGGCGACCGGGCTTGTTTCAGGAGACTGTCGGGGTAGAATGAAATAAAACCATTGGCTCCCCCTAACAGAAAATTACCATCACCCGTCCTTACTGCAGAATTTCTTTCAATAACTACATGCTGATATTCTCTGGTGAAGAATTCTTTATTGATAGTTTCACTGCTTTCATTAAATTTCACCATACCCCGGTAAAGTCCAATCCACAGATATCCGGATGAATCTTCCAAAATATTGTTGATAATCTCATCACTCAGATTTTGTTTATGTGGATATCCTTTAAATCGTATTTTACTGCTCCCAGTCAACCTGTTGACAGCTATTTTCTTATTTAATCCCTGATTCGTACCAATCCATAGTCTCCCTGCAGCATCTTCATAAAGTACGTTAATCACATTATCATTGATAGACCCGCTATCAGACAGAGAATAGAAGAATTTTTTAAATGTCTCCTGTTCCGGATCAAAACAATTCAATCCATTCTGGGTACCAATCCAAACCTTCCCTTCATGATCCTCCACAATTGTACGAATATTGTTATCAGAAATAGATTTTTCATTCGCCCCTGCCACAAAGTTCGTTATAGAGGTTTTACCATTTTTTCTTGTTAATTTAGCAAACCCATTCTGCATCGTTCCAATCCATATGACACCCGGATACTTTTCAGATCTTACAAGATTACAAACTTTATTACCGGGCAGTGCCGGATGTGTTTGGGTATTGAAAACACTGAACTTAGGGTTTGTTGCAGAATAAGCCGCCTGTCCCGGATAAAAAAGTAAACCGGCATCTTCGGTTCCAACCCAAAGGCCATCACTGCAAGACAGCAATGACATAATACTGTTTGATAAATATTGATTATTCCCATTTTGATAGTTCGGCCTGCTAATATTCCTTATGAGCCGAAACTGATTTTGTTTGTCCAGCCGGAAGAGCTTAAGTTCATTACTGGTTCCCACCCATAAGCTATTACCCGACGAACTGAATGAACGAACCGTATTCTGCGTAAAAACGCCATTGGTAAAATGAGACGTTTTATACCGGGTAACTCCTGTTTTAATGATATTGGTGCGGTCAATTTTGGAACTCCCTACCCACAATTCTCCGGAACGGTCTACAAACAGGGCTGAGATATTATTGCCTGAGAGACTGTAGGGATCACTCAGATCGTGATGAAAGTTATGAAATATTGCTTTATCAGGTGTTTTAAGTTTTTGTGAGGGTTCAAGCAGATATAAACCCGAATCCCAGGTCCCTATCCAAAGATTACCGTATGCATCGTAAAAGAGTCTGTATATAACATTCGAAGACAAGCTTCCAATGCTCTGACGCTTCGTGTAATGGACAAACTGCATACTGTCTTTGTTGGGATGCACAATCAGTTTGTTCAGTCCTCCGCCCCAGGTACCTACCCATAGATTCCCGTTTTTTGACTCCACTATTTGTGTTACAGTGGAATTACTTATCGATTGTTCAGGATTCCTGTCATCAGGCAGATAACGATTATAGCTCCCTGTACTTCGATCGAAATTCACCAGACCATAATATGTGGCTACCCAAAGAATATTCCGGGAATCCTCATAGATATCGCTGACAATGTCATTCCCGAGATAATGCTTTAACTTACCACTTTCAGGATCCAACTGAAAAAGACCACCATTCCAGGTGCCCACCCAGATAACATGATCATTATCTTCAAGCAGGGAAATGATCCGTTGTTGAAAAATATATCCAGTAAACCGGCCGGTTTTGGGATTTAACCGGTTCAGCCCTGACGTAGTTCCTATCCAGATATTACCCAGATGATCTTCCATCAAAGCAGAGATCTCACGATTACTTAATGTTGTGGTATCATGGTAGCTTGGTCGGAAATTTTCAACCTTGTAACCGTCATACTTATTTAATCCGTTCCAGGTGCCAATCCATATAAATCCCTTCTCATCCTGAATAATGGTATTAGCACTGCTGCTGGTAAATCCGTCATCTATGGACAACTTTTCAAAATCCAGAATTTTCTGACTGAAAAGCTGTACCGGTATCACTATAATTAATAATAAGAATAAAAGCTGTCGATACATATTTTTTTACCTGATAAAATAATATTCTTCATTGTATATATGTTACATCTGAATCTTCCGGAATTTTACCGAAAAGCGATGCCTGTCGGATTTTTGATTCGTTCAGATCTTTACTTTTCAAACGCTTGTGCAAAACAAATTAAAGTATTCGATAAACTTAATAAAAAAATTAAATGGGTTGCTCTTACAGTAAAAGAACTTTTGTCCTTTAATACTTTTATGCAATAAACCCGTTAACAGATATATTTAGAGGTTGACAATAAAGTCAAGTATCCGGATCAAAATGTTCGGGAACAAAGCCTGTTCCGTTCTAAACGGGAGCGTACAAAAATTTTAATCCGCAGTATACTAATGTATATGAGGAATTAAAATTTTTGCAATAACACGTTTATGGGACATTATGGACAGACACTTTTTATACATTATCAAAACGGTTTATATGCAAAAATCTTATAATTAGGTGTCCTCTTTTTTTTAATTGTTGTACCATCCAAATCTTTTAGTTAAAAAAACCCAGCACATTTTTTAAAAGTTTAAGCCGGTTTTTTATTGCTTATCCGTCTTATAAACCCTAACATAATCTATTTCAAAAGTAACCGGAAATTTCGAATGTACAGGGTTACCTCCATTGGCCCCCAAAGCCAGGTTAAGTAATATATAATGTGTGTTTCCTGCCAAAAAAGGATTACTCCCGTCTGGATTCACGGTGCAACTTATCGGCGTTTCATTCACCAACTTCCCGTCAATCATGAGCTGTATAGAATGTTCATCCCATTTCATACTCCAGATGTGATATTTTTTTACCCAATCATGACCGAATGTGGTAAATTTCTGCAACGGAATACGCTCTGAACTCCATGCGGCTATGTATTTTTGATCAGTTCCCCAGGCTACATTTGCCAGAATGGCAGGAATACCATTTATCCGGTAGAATTCAAGCATATCTATTTCAC
>DASQZP010000240.1:0-6960 GCA_035638655.1 Bacteroidales bacterium | reverse complement strand
AAAATCAATTATGTTGCCAAGGATGAAGACCCCAGGGATTATCGAGTGGATTTTTCAAAAATAACAGATACACTCGGTTATTCGATTACCAAGACAGTTCCAGATGGAATTCGAGAGATTCATAGAATTATCTCTGATGGCGTAATTTCTGATCCTGACTCTAAAATGTACCGGAATATTTAGATCACTTTATGAGACGTCTATCCTTCGACAAGCTCAGCTCCAAGAGGAGCCTCTGATGAGGGATGACTTCTAAACTCTTGTATCATTGGCCTGGCAAATGACAAAATTTTATAAGAATTCTAAATTTTATAGGAATACTTAATTGATCCCTCTTTCTGTCCCATCCATTCGAGGAAATGAATGGAAATATATCAAGGAATGCCTGGACACTGAATGGGTCTCTTCTGCAGGCGCCTACGTGGATAAATTTGAACAGGAAATCGCCAAATTCACAGGAGCAAAATACGCAGTTGCGTGTGTGAATGGTACATCAGCATTGCAGGTCTCCCTGCGGATTTCCGGTGTAGAAGCTGGCGATGAAGTAATTGTGCCAACGGTGACATTTATAGCGCCCGTAAACGTAGTTCGATACCTTGGCGCAGAGCCGATATTTATGGATGCTGATGATTACTATAATATCGATGTTGAAAAGACAATTGAATTCATTCATCAAGAGACGATTTTCAAAGATGGATATACTTTTAATAAAAGAACTGATAGAAGAATCAGTGCAATAATACCTGTTCATATCTTTGGAAATGCCGTTAAGCTCGATGAACTATACGAAGTGTGCAAAGGGCGGAATATAAAAATAATTGAAGACGCAACCGAAAGTCTTGGTTCGTACTTTACTTCAGGAAATTTTGAGGGAAATTTCACCGGTACAATAGGTGATTTGGGATGTTATTCTTTTAACGGCAATAAAATCATCACCACCGGTGGCGGTGGAATGATTGTGACAAACAGTCAAGAGTATGCAGAGAAGGCCCGTTACCTCACAACTCAGGCAAAAGATGATCCAGTACGATATGTTCATAATGAAATTGGCTATAATTTCCGTTTGACCAACATTCAAGCCGCTATGGGGGTTGCGCAGATGGAAAAACTTCCTGAGTTTATTAACATTAAACAAACCAACTTCCAAAAATATAAAGAACAGATTAATAGTATCCCTGGACTGGAGATGGCTAAAACCCCTGATTACGCGAATTCAAATTATTGGTATTACTGTCTCAGAATAGGTGAGCAATATTCAAAGGACCGGGAAGAGTTAATGCAATATTTATCAGAGAATGGTATCCAGTCCCGGCCAGTATGGTTTTTAAATCATCTGCAAAAGCCTTATAAAAGTTGCCAGTCGTATAAGATAGAAAAAGCGTTTGAATTGCGCGATTCAACGCTGAACATTCCGTGTTCGGTTAATCTCACAGAAACTGACATCGAAAAAGTCGTTACGGTTCTGGCAGATGCGTAAAATAGTAGTTGCGGGTGGTGGCGGACACGCAAAAGTGGTTATTTCGGTACTTAAGAAACTAGATTATGATGTTATTGGATATACTGATAAGTCGGACAAAGGTGCGCTATTGGGGATTCCATATCTCGGGACAGACACTATTTTGAAAGAATTGCGAGAAAACAATGAGGCATCGACTGCTGCTGTGGGGGTTGGACATATTCGGAGTACTGCAACTCGGAAAAAGTTGTATTCTGAATTAGACAACCTGAACTACGACTTACCTGCGATACTTTCCCCGGATGCAATTGTTAATGATGAAGTGACAGTTGGTAAGGGAACTTTCATAGCAGATGGGGTTGTTGTTAATTCCGGGAGTACAATCGGAGAACTTTCCATAATAAACACCAATGCTTCCATTGATCACGACTGTTCCATTGGAGACTTTGTCCATATCGCACCAGGAGTCACGTTGAGTGGCGGAGTTACGATTGGAAGTGATGTTCTTATCGGCACTGGAGCCTCGATAATACAGAACATCAGTATCGTAGAGAAATGCATCATTGGTGCAGGCAGCGTGGTAATTAACGACTGTGATGATACTGGGATTTATGTAGGTAATCCCGCTCGAAAAATAAAATGAAAACCTTACTTCTTGCAGTATTATATCCTGAAGTTGAAAAATATTTTCACGAGTTTTCGAGCTCAATCAACAAGCAAGATTATAAAGAATTTGATGTTTTAATCATTGATGATCATGCTGCATTTAATTATGAAAGTATTAGTAGAATTAAAGATGTTGTTAGAATCGAAAACAACCTTGCCCCTGCTTCAATAAGAGAATTAGGCATTCAATACGCCAGGAAAAATAATTACGAATATCTAATATTTGCAGATACAGACGACAATTTTTCAGGAAACCGGGTACGACTATCTGTGGAATATTTAAATAATACTGATTTTGTATTTAATGAAATCGACATCATAGATGGCGATGGACAAACAATTGAATCCAATTTTCTTAGAAATTTAGAAGTACATCCCGAATATTCTAATGTATCTCAAATATATTCAAAAAATTTATTTGGACTATCGCATACTGCAGTTAATGTGGATTGCCTTTCTGATATAAATATCCCTCAAGACGTACTCGCTGTGGACTGGTGGATTTATTCCATACTTCTTATCAACCAATACCGAGGAGTATTTCTGGAAGATGCAAAAACATACTATAGACAAACAAATGATAATATTGTCGGTAGACCTCGAACATTAACAGTGGAACGATTACACAAAGGGATAGATGTTAAAAAAAAACACTACCATTATTTAAAAGAGTATTGCGAATCGCAAAATTATGATACATTGAGTAGAACTTATGAAGAATATATGAAAAAAATTGTTAATCTCAGAGCTAAATTAAAAAACAAATCATTTCAGTCTAATTATATTCAAACAATTAATAATAATTTTGCTAGTATCTACAATGGTTGGTGGAGTGAGATAATCACAATTGATGAATGGAGAAAATATGCCAGTTGATTTTTACGAAAAAATTTCTAAAAGCAAATATCCTTATATCATTGCGGAAATTGGTTCAAATCATAATGGTGATATGGATCTGGCTAGAGAACTTATTAATTCAGCACAGGAATGTGGATGTGACGCCGTTAAATTTCAGTCCTGGACTCCTGAATCACTTATTTCAGAAGGGGAGTACAAAAGAAATCAAAAATACAACGATTCGCCTCAAAAACACTTTGGTTCTCTTCGAGAGATGGTCGAAAAGTATTATCTCAGAGAAGAACAACATTATGAGTTGAAGGAATATTGTGATCAAATTGGAATTGACTTTTGTTCAACTCCATTTTCTCCACAAGAAGTTGATTTGCTTGATAAATTAGATGTTCCTTTTTTTAAAATAGCATCTATGGATATTAATAACATCCGTCTATTAAGCCACATTTCAAAACTTAACAGACCTGCAATTATGTCAACGGGCATGGCTGATTTCAGTGAAATAGAACAAGCTGTAAGTGTATTTGAGAATAGTAACGCAGAATTGGTTTTATTGCATTGTGTATCTATCTACCCTCCTAAATATAACCATATTAATCTAAACAATATTCGAATGTTAAACGAATATTTCGAGGTACCGGTGGGTTTTTCAGATCATACTATTGGTACATCAATACCGTTAGCTGCAGTTGCACTTGGAGCAAAGGTAATTGAAAAACATTTCACGTTAAACAAAGACCTGCCTGGCTGGGATCATGAGATATCCGCAGATCCCGAGGAAATGAGAATTATAGTTGAGGAAAGTGAAAATATTGCCAATGCGCTCGGTTCATTTAAAAGATATGTTTATAAGGACGAGTTAAATCAGAGAGAAAAACTCAGAAGAAGTATAGTTACGAAACATGAATTAAAATCTGGTCATGTGTTAGATGATGGCGATATTGAATTCAAAAGGCCTGGTACTGGAATAAGGCCTGACCAATATAATCTCATTTTAGGTAAAAAACTTAAAATAAATCTAGGCAAGGACACTGTATTATCTTGGAAACACATTGAACTTTAATATTTGTTATATGTAGTACAAATTAAATTTTCATCATATTAATTTTAAAATTTTAGGACATTAGAATATGATACCATCATATTTTACATTAAAAAATAAATTGACTGTTGTTACTGGTGGGCTTGGATTAATTGGATTAGCTGTAACAAAAACATTAGTAGAATGTGATAGCAATGTAATAGTGATCGATACTAATTATAACAAATATGAATCAATTGATGTCAAATTAAGAAATAAAATTAAGTTTGAAGAAATGGATATAACAAATTTAGATGAGGTGGATAATAATATAAATAATCTAATTACTAAGTATGGTAGAATTGATAACTGGGTAAATACTGCCTACCCAAGGACAGAAGATTGGGGTAATAGCTTAGAATCTCTTGACATAAAAAGCTGGAAGAAAAATGTTGACATGCATCTTAATTCCTACTGCATTACATCACATACAATTGCTAGAGTGATGGCTAAGGATGGGAAAGGAGGTAGTATAGTCAACATAAGTTCCATACAGGCTCTAACTGCTCCTGATTTTTCCATCTATAAAGGAACAGAAATGACATCTCCACCCGCTTATACTCCAATAAAAGCAGGTATCAGCATGTATTCTAAATATCTTGCAAGCTATTATGGGGGAGATGGTGTAAGAGTAAATGCTATCTGTCCGGGGGGAGTTTTTAATAACCAGCCAAAATCCTTTTTAGAGAAGTATTCATCAAAAACGCTCATCGGCCGGATGGCTAAGCCAGAAGAGATCGCGAGACCGGTAGTTTTTTTATTAACTGAAGCTGCTTCATATATAACCGGAGCGGAAATTACTGTAGATGGTGGTTGGACCGCAATCTAATGGAGATTAAAGTATTGTTTTTCGGTTTAGGTTCTATTGGACTCCGTCATGCAAAATTATTATTGGATAATTTTGACGTCGAAATTGCCGCATACCGTACAACTAAAAATGAAAATAAATTAAAAATTAATGAATTTAGAGATTATGAAGCAGCATTTGATTTTAAACCAGATATCGCATTCATTACAAATCCTACAAGTTTACATATAAAAACTGCGTTGGACTGTGCCAAAAAATCAATTGATTTATTTATTGAAAAACCTCTTAGCCATACATTATCAGGAGTTACTAAATTATCAAATGTAATAAAAAAAAATCATCTATTTAGTTATGTAGCATTCTGTCTTAGGTTCCATCCGGTTATCAAGTATCTTAAAAATAATCTTAATCTTAAAGATGTGATTTACTCGAGAATTAATTGTTCATCATATTTACCGCTTTGGAGACCAGACCAGAATTATAAAGACAGTTATTCGGCAAATAGTAGCATGGGTGGTGGTGTAATTAATGATATGATTCATGAATTAGATTATTGTGAATATCTATTTGGTAGAATAAATGACATCAAAGGAACACTTGGTAATACAAGTACTCTTGAAATCAATTCTGAAGATTTTGCAGAGTTAACTGTTACTAATAAGAATAATTTTATGAGTCAAATCTCTCTCGATTATTTTTCGCATCAGAGGGAAAGGATAATCAAGATTTACACAAAGGATTTTATGATTTTAGGTGACTTGAACAAATACAAAATTGAATATTATCAAAACTACAATTTAGTCAAGGAAATAAATTTTAATGTAAATGATATTTACTATGACCAATTAGAATATGTATTTAGTTATTATGAAAAACGAAAATTAAATAATTTTAGTACTGTAGATAATGCAATAAATATACTTGAAAAAATACAAAGGCTAAAACAGGAAAATTCGGATGAATTATAAATTTGGAGCAATAATCCAAGCGAGGCAAAGCTCCTCAAGGTTTCCAAATAAAGTGATTAAAAATATTCTGAGAAAGCCATTGATCGTTAGGCTAATTGAGCAAATATCATATTCTAAAAGATTAGATAAAATTATTGTTGCGACATCAACTGAAAAATCTGATGATACTTTATATAATGTTTGTAAGACCAATAATATAGAATGTTATAGAGGTGAGTTGGATAACGTATTAAAGAGATATATTGACGCTGCGGATTATTACAATATAGATACTGTAATCCGTATTACAGGTGATAACCCATTGATCGATCCTGAATTGATTGATAATATGATTTCCTTATTTGAATCAAAAAATGAATTGGATTACATAAATAATGTGCATAAATACGGATCCGTACATGGATCAGGTTGTGAGCTCATAAAGTTCACATGTTTAAAAAGTTCGTATCAAATAATAAAAGATCAAAAGGATAAAGATGAATATTTAGAACATGTAACACTTTTCATTAGAAAGAACCCTGATAAATTTAATATACACATGTTTGTACCACCGGAAAATCTCTGTAGACCTGAAATTTCATACAGCGTAGATTATCCTGAGGATTTACAGGTGATAAAATATATTTATAATAAATTGTATACAGAATATAATTATATTAAAACAAGTGATGTGCTAAAACTATTAGATTCAACCCCTGAAGTAAAAATGCTTAATAAAAATTTACACAAAAGTTTGCCAGAATATTGAGATGAATTGAGGAGCATTTATGACTAAGAATACTGTTTATATTGTGCATTGTATAGACACTGAAGGCCCATTATACGAATCAATTGATGCAACATTCCAGAGAATTAATTTAATCTTCGGATTAAATCTCACAACTTCTTATGACACATTAAGGAAATTACAAAAAGAGGAAATTCCTCTTAATGGAATCGAAAAGGAAGTTGCTAATGTTGTTGCTCCAAAGAGAATTAATACTTTGGATTCCTGGGATAAAATAGACACAATGTTAGATAATATTACAACAATGAAATTTAGGAACGAGTTTGATGATTCATATAACAACGGTTGGATATATAATTGGTTCTGTATGGATCACGTTGGTTTTATAGGTCTTAATCCTAG
>DASQZP010000239.1:0-4523 GCA_035638655.1 Bacteroidales bacterium | reverse complement strand
GTATAAATGTTTTTATCAAACACATAATTACCAGAACCATAATTATATCCCTGGTAATAGGCATATGGCGAAATACCTATATTATCATCACCAAGTATTCCATAAGATGCTCTTAATTTCAAATTACTTATGGTATTGGATAACCCACTGTTTTTGAAGAATGGTTCATTAGAAATTCTCCATCCGGCAGAAATAGATGGAAACCACCCCCATCTTTTATGTGGTGGAAATGCAGACGATGCATCATATCGACCGGAAAAATCAACAATATACGTTTTGTTATAATTGTAATTTAACCTCCAAATAAAAGCTTCACGCCCTGAATGATATAACCAATCATTTATATTTTGTAACTCATTGGTTTTAATAAGAGAAATATAATTAGTGGATGGGATAGAATGGATATAATATCCTGGATTCTTTTGATGGTGCACTTCGAACGCAGCCATTCCACTTAATTTCGTTTTATGAAAAGTGCGTTTATAATTTAACTGTAATTGATATGTCTGCTTTTGGAATAGATTCGTCGTACGGGAACGATATGGATTTTGATTACCTCCGGTTACATTATAGCTTTGCGTATTAGAATCATAACTGTAAGTCTTGTAGGTATATTCAAAATCATTGGAAAAGTTCTCCGCATAATAATAGGAAAATTTACCTCGAGCGACGAGTCCTTTAATTGGAAATTTATATTTTGCATGCAAATTGGTAGTAAGAACTCTCCAGTCGCTTCTATAGGAACCAGTTATAGATTTGATATTTAAAGCTGGATCACTCGTTAATTGATTAGTAGTCTGTGGATAACGAGTATTATAATTGGCGTATGGCCAGTATATCGGATGTTGATTAAAAAGTCCGTGAAGTGGTGCAAAATAGTCAAATAGACCTGGTACTCCCGGGTGGGGTCTGACTTCACGTCTACCTTTTACATGAATTCCAACCTCTAAGTTTTTAAAAGCCCTTGTTGTTACGCTGGCCTCCATATTAGTACGATGGTAATCATATTGTTTAAATACACCTTCCTGATTTATCCTGCCAAACGCTAGATAATATTTTGTCTTTTGGGTTCCACCTGAAACATTTGCACTTACATGATATTGCGGCACATCTTTTCTTCTGGCAAAAATGTCCCAGTTAAAAGGCAAATATCCGAGTTGAGTTCCTTGTTGCCATTTTTTTAAAGTGGCTGGCGTATAGTTTGTAGAACCATATTGATTCATATTTGCTTCAATAGTAGCTTTAACATATTGGGCAGCGGTAGCCATTACAGGAAAGCGATCCCAGGTTTGAAAACCATAATAGGAATCGATATGCACCTGATTTTTCTGTTTGTAATTACCAGATTTGGTCGTTACTAGTATAACACCGTTTGCAGCTCTTGATCCATAAATAGCAGCTGAAGCTCCTTTTAATACGGATATACTTTTTATACTATTTGGATTCAACTCATCAAAATCACCCTGACTTTCCGGGACCCCATCAATCACATATAATGGATTACCAAAATTTCGGATATTAATGGTCGCTCCAACACCAGGCCTGCCACTCGCTTGTCTAGTATTAACACCTGCGACTTTTCCAACTAAGGATCCCGTAACAGTAGCCGATGGTAGCTGAGTTACCTGTTTTGCTTGGATAGATGATACAGCCCCTGTTAAATTCTGCTTTTTTTGCTCACCGTATCCAACCACAACCATCTCTTTTCCTTTAATAGTTCGTGGTTTTAACGTTACATTAATAATTTTATGACCTTTAACAGGTATAGCCTTACTTATGTAACCTATATACGAATAAACAAGAGTATCTTTCTTGCTGACGTTAGACAGAGAATAAAAACCCTTCTTATTAGTAGCGGTTCCATGAGTGGTTCCCTTAACAATAATATTCACACCTGGTAATGGATTTTTACTACTAGAACCTATCACTTTACCAGTAACCGTGATAGTTGACCCATTATAATTTTGAGCGTATGAACATTTTGGTAGTGACAAATAAGCAATCATCACTAGTCCTATTGAACATAAAATAAAGTAACGCGATAAATTAGTTACCGATACAATATTCCTTTCTTCCATAAGTCCTTATTATTAGACGTTATTTTTCCTATTGTAGAATTTCTGTGATTTATCGATGATTATTTGAAGCGCTTTTCCATTACAATTAAGGGATTATTGCATTCAGGATACACCAATCCCATTGATATAATCCATGTGTTTATTTAATTATTATTATGTTTATTTTGTAAAAATATAAAACCTATATCATAACAATGACAATCATAAAATGAATTAATTATATATTAATATAATACACCTATCCTATTTTGGTCGTCACAGTACCTCTGTTAAATCTTAATAAGATTCGTATCTCTAACATCGATTTATATATATAAAACCATATTTGTAATTTAAAGTCAAGTAAAGAAGTGTATTTTTTACAATTATTTTGATAAGATATTGTTTTTTAATCATATACCATCTTATTACTGGAATTTAAATATGATATACATATATACTCTTCATATGTAGGAAAAAGTGTATAATATATTGATATTTATTATTTTATGTTTTTATAGAATCAAAAAAATGACAACTTATATCATTTTTTGTACAATATTTATAGTCTTATTATATATATATTATACAAATAAATAGCTTTTATATATTATTTTTTATACATAATAAAATATAACTTATTTCAAGAGTTTATTTATAATATTTTTTATAATTCAATTATTATTTTTTAGATTTATTTTTGTGGAAGGCTTTGCATAATCCCCAATAAATTAGTGAGTTTTTAAATTATGAATCTTCTTTTAGAGGCGGTAATAATTTAAAAATATGGTAAATGATATGGTTGCTGATAATCAATTAACTTGGGCTACGGATTGCATTTCTCACTCAAAATAAAATAAACTGGTTGCTCAACCCAACGAATTCAATCAATTATTCGATTGGTAGGTATTGGCAGGATTGGTAGACCTTGGCAAGAGAAGTCTGAGTGATCGATAAGCCCGATCGAAAACTCGATAGCCATATCCGAATCAGTCCGTTATTAATGATAAAAAATGTTATTTTACATCCCGAACTTTTCGGGATTAGCCCGAGAGATCCCTAGCTGGAAGATCAATTGATCGACAGGCTGAGTTTTCAACAGTTTGTTGGAATTCATATAAATCAGCAGATCTTGGACTCCCTGCCTACGCTTCGTGCCGACCTCTCGATCGACTACACAAGACTCGGTTCCGGCAGCTGGTTAGGCTTTACCGGTCAGGATTGGTTACCTGAAGGCTTCCTGCGAAAGGTTTCAAAGAATATAATCGTTAATTCCCCTTTCATGGGCTTAACTTGTCGCAATAACCCGGATTATTCACATAACCAACAAGAAGCAATATATATCATATTGTAAATTAAATAACTTATAAAAAATAAACCGATCCTCGATTTTGATGACACTAAAAGGAGCTGCGAAATTTGGCCGTGTTCTGCATTGAAATTATATTTAAAAAACATTTATAAATTCATGTACCTTATACGCTAAGCCTTTTTAAAAAGTGTTAATGAGTTAATGATTATGGTACATAAGAAGCGTGAAATAAAAATGAGGAAACTTTGATCTAATTAAATAAGTTGCCTCCTTTTAACTCCTTTGATGATTAAATAAAACGTGGACAATATGGAGTACAAGGAATTACGTTTTTAAGTAATAGACAATATCATTCTTGCAATGGTTAAAGTGGAAGCTAAATAAATTTCCTTCGGGAATGTATGATTCACTTTAAGCTCATAAATAATTTCCCATTGATAAGTTCATCAATATTGTGACTGCTTTATAGTTATTTTAATTTTACCTGATCTGACTTAATCATCTGTCTTGCTTAGGTTAAGATTTTTTGAAATAGATTAAAATCCCAAACTTATTTTTAGAAGCCTATGCAAAACCGTTCTTTTAGGGTTGATTGATAACAGATCTAATCTTCCCGCTCTTTTTCGAACTGACGAATGGCGCCCCAAATGAGTAAAAATAGTAAACCAAACGTTACAACAATAGAAATCCAGACCGTGAAATAATAATGTCCCTGAGCTGCTCCGCGCATCAAGTCAACACCATAGGCTACTGGATCGACATGAGCCAACACTTTTATCCATTCGGGAGAAGTTCTGAGAGGATATAAAGCTCCAGATAAAAAGAACATGGGCAGTAACACTGCATTCAAAACAACGGGAAATACTTCAGTGGAACTGAAACTCGTTGCGGTGGCTACTCCCACTGCTGAAAATAATAGCGCACTTAGGAGCATAAAAATCAAGAATAAGATAATCTGCACAAAAGAAAAGTAGACTCCGACAATCGGAGCAAAAATCAATAGAAGAATTCCTTGAATCATGGCTTGTATTGCACCGGAAATGACTTTCCCGACAGCGATAGCACGGCGGGAAACCGGGGCAACCAGCACAGCTTTCAAAAAACCTGTCTCCCGGTCAAAAACAATCGTGATAGCTGCGAATGTTGCCGTAAAT
>DASQZP010000238.1:0-4734 GCA_035638655.1 Bacteroidales bacterium | reverse complement strand
GTTTAGTGACAACTATATTCACCACGTTAGCAATAATTATCGGACTAAGATGGGGTGTGGTTGGAGTTGCTACAGGATATACATTTATGGGTCTTTTGCTATTTTATCCTGAAGTTTTTATCACATTTAGGGTGGCAGATTTAAAGGTTCGAGACTTCTTTAGCAATTTTAAAAGTGAACTTATATCATCTGTAACTATGATTTTAATTATACTTATACTCAAAATCATTTTACAACAAGTAGAAATTAATAACTGGATATTAATAGTAATGATACCAGTTTTAGGGTTCTTAGTTTTCTATATAGTTATGTGGCTTATTGATAAAGTTTTTATTAAAAAAGTTTACAAATTACTAACAGATTTGATATAAATAACTAAATTTTTTCTAATAATATTTTAATTATTGTCTGAGTGGCTGTCCCGTCTCCATAGGGGTTTTGTATTGAAGCCATTTTTTGATAAACTGAATCATCAGTAATTAACGTTATAGCTTCCTCTATAATTTTATTGTAGTTGGTACCGACTAAATTAACAGTACCTGCTTTTACAGCTTCTTTCCGTTCGGTCACGTCTCTTAACACAAGCACTGGAATACCTAAACTTGGAGCCTCTTCCTGAATTCCCCCTGAATCTGTTAAAATCAGATAACTATTAGACATCAAATATACAAAAGATTCATAATTAAGTGGTGGTATAAGATGAATGTTGGGTAATTTATTCACGTGTTTTTGTACTACATTCTGTACATTAGGATTTTTATGAACCGGAAAAATGACTGCAATATCAGGAAATTTTGCTGCAATATAGTTTATAGATCTGCAAATTTCTTTCATATTTAATCCAAAATTCTCCCTTCGATGCGCTGTCACAAGAATATATTTTCTTGCAAGTATGACAGTATCAAGATGTTTAATATGGGGAGGATCTTTTTTTACTTTTGTATGCACATAAAAAAGCGCATCAATCGCGGTGTTTCCTGTAACATAAATATTTTCTTTTGGAATGTTTTCATTGACTAAATTTTCTTTGTTAGAGAGTGTAGGGGCAAAATGATAATAAGATATTTCACCCGTGAGCCTTCTATTAATTTCTTCTGGGAAAGGAGAATATTTATCCCAAGTTCTTAGCCCCGCTTCAACATGCGCTACAGGAATTTTTTGGTAAAAAGCTGCCAGTGCGGAAGCAAGAGTGGTTGTAGTATCTCCCTGAACTATCACCAAATCAGGCTTTTTTTTATAAAATATTGATGCAAGATTCTTAATTATTAGTGTGGTAAGGTTACTCAATGTTTGATTTTTCGTCATTAGATTTAGATCAATATCTGCCGTAATGCCAAATATTTCTAATGCGCTATCAAGCATACTTCTATGTTGAGCAGTAACTATCAAAGTACACTCAATACCTGCAGTTTGTTTCAAATGTTTAACAAGCAAACCCATTTTAATAGCTTCAGGGCGTGTGCCAATCACGACATATATTTTTTTCATGATAAACCTAACAACAGATTATATACTTGAATGTTATTTAATGTTTCTAATTAATGATTTATATGATTCAATTAGAAAAACGAAGACTATACTGATTGTGAATGTAATAAATGCCGATAAAATCACAATAATTGCCCTGTGGGGCTTACTTCTCTTAATAGGTGGTACTGCTTTATCCAGAACCTGTAGTGTAGGAGTTTCTTTAATTTCAGCCAACTTTGCCTGTTCAAATTGTTGAGTAAAAAATTTGAACAATTGATTTTGTATTTCCATCTCCCGCTTTATACGTAAATATTCTATTCCAAGCGCTGGAGCATTCTCAAAACCAGGAAATAAATTTAGATCTGAGTCATCAATTTGCTTTCCATATTTCATCGATTTAAGTATTCTATTAAGCTGAGTAATTTCTGCATTAATTGATTTTATTTCAGCATGGTTCCGGTTGAAGGTTGTAGCAAGCATTGCCTTTCGAACTTTTGCTCCTTCTAATTGTGCTTTGATATCTGCTGCGGCTTTGATCGCTGCCTCCATTTGATTTGGGAGATCCACTATCTTATATTTTTTCTGGAAGTTTTCTAAACTTTTTTCTATTGAATCTAAATCCGCTAAATTTCTTTTATATCTTTTTTCAATAAAAATTCTATTTTGTCTAGCAGCAGAGGTCTTTAAGGATCGATTAATACTATCTAGTTTCATAACATAATAATTTGCCATTTGAGCAGCAAGCTGACTTGCTTTACTACTTTCTTTTTTATCTGATAGATAATTTGTTGTTGCATTAACAGAAATTAAAACAGTTCCTTCATCTTGAATTTCGAATGAAGAATTACCCCGCAAAATCTTCAAAGCTACTTCCTTGTTCTTTACTTCATATTTATCCACAAGATCGAACTTATTTATTACGGCTTGCATAACTGTTCGGCTACCTAATATTGCTTTATATTTATCCAAACTTTCATCCTGCCCAATACCCAAACCCGAAAAAGGAATATTTTGTGCAAATGAAAGTCCGTTAATAGGTGAGGAACTAGGCGGAGGTAGTATTACCGAATAAGCATTATATGTCTTTGGCATTATTAAACTATATACTGCAGCAATAATAGAAATAAAAAAAACACTTAATAAAATAAACTTTTTATTATTATTTAATATACGTAAATAATTTAAAAATTCTATTTTGTTATTTTCATTCATAAAAACATATCAGCCATTTCGATTATTGAAAAAAGGTGTTAATAAATTATCATTAATTAAGAGTTCGCGTTGCAGCAATATACGTAAGAACAAGTGATGCAACGCTCGTTATGATTTGTAGTAGTGATGTCTGTCCAACCCACATATACGTCCTCGACTTGGGAATATAAATATGGTCTCCAGGCTGGATTGTCCTGGATTGCGGTTTTTCTTCGAAATTGCTGTCTGTTACAAGAAACCGCTCGGCATTCCCTTCGGGACGCTCACCGCCAGCCATTCCAATATAATCCTGATAAGTGAACCCCGGGATATAAGGATAAATGCCCGGAGAATTGACATAACCCGTCACGGAGATTCCAGGATTAGCATCTTTCACATAAATGATGTCGGCCTGTCTGAGCTGGGGATTTTGCTCCAGATCACCGTTATATAAATAATCCGAATAATCCAAAGTCGTTGTATCTCCCTGGGAAACCAGGTTGATCGTATCTGGTTTTGAATACAAATCAGAAAGCTGCGAATTATCTAATACGTCGCTGACCCGACTGGTATAATAGATGTTGTAGACTCCTGGATTTTTCACTGCGCCTACCAGATACACCGGGATAATCCGCGGCATAAAGAGCGAAGTGGAAACAATGGCGTCCTTATATACCAATTTCACCTTCTCTGTGATCAGCTGCTTTGCGCTTTTTAAATTCTTAGACAACAAGCTAACTTCGCCAATATTCGGAATTAACAGCGACCCCGTTGGATCGACCACTAATTGAAAAAATTGCGGCTCTATGGTTTGGATGTTAATCGTCAGTTGATCACCAGGACCAATAATGTAGGTTTCCGGATCAATGGGTTCACTAAAGGCTAGCGTGGTTGGTAATTTTTGAGAGTATTGAGAAAGCCCCGGTGTTTTCGACTGGAGATTAAACTGATCCCGATTTTGGGACTGCTGATTTTGTAAAGATTGGGCAATTGCAACTCCCGAATAAGCAAGTGAGAGGCAGAGAACTACCCAAAAACTAAATCGCCGCATCAAACCAACCCTGCTCCCAGTTTCGATACGTTTGCCGGTTTTTTGCCGTCCAGATTCTTGATAGTGTTTCGGGTATCAATCACCAGCGCGCTATCGTTGACGACTTTTTCGAAGTCGAACACCGTATGATCGGTCGCAATTACCACGCAATCGTATCGCTTGAAAAGTTCATCGGAATATTCCACAGATTGCATCATCGATCCGTCCAGTTTGACCTGATTGATAAACGGATCGTAATAATCGACTCCCGCGCCTTTATTCTGCAAAAGTCGAATGATATCCAGCGCCGGAGATTCGCGGACGTCATCGATATTCTTTTTGTATGCCACGCCAAGTACCAGGATATTTGCTCCGTTTACACTCTTCTTGTGATGATTCAAACCTTCCATCACCAGCTGCACCACGTGGATCGGCATCTCGGTGTTAATCTCGCCGGCAAGTTCGATAAAACGGGCCTTGTAATCCAGCGTTTTCATCTTCCAGGCAAGATAGTGCGGGTCAATAGGAATACAGTGTCCCCCAAGTCCCGGGCCGGGATAAAACTTCATAAACCCAAATGGTTTGGTGTCTGCAGCATCGATCACTTCCCAGATATCCACGCCGAGTTTCTCCGCCATAATCGCCATTTCGTTCACCAGACCGATATTGATGGAGCGGAACGTATTTTCAAGCAACTTAACCAACTCTGCGGACTCTGGTGACGAGACCGGAATAATAGTATCAATCACCTGTTCGTACAGCATCTTGCCGATTTCAGTACATTGCGGCGTGACGCCGCCCATTACTTTCGGTGTATTTTTGGTATGGAATTGGGCATTCCCCGGATCGACTCTTTCCGGCGAAAACACGAGGTAAAAATCTTTGCCCACTTCCAAACCGGATTCCTGTAATCTCGGCAGGATTAATTCCCGCGTGGTGCCGGGATAGGTGGTACTCTCCAGCACAATCAGCATATCCTTGTGGATATTATTGGAAAGTTCTTCCAGCACGCTCAGGATAAACGAGACATCCGGATCCTTCAG
>DASQZP010000237.1:0-5633 GCA_035638655.1 Bacteroidales bacterium | reverse complement strand
GACTAAGGCCGATTTGTAAATGACGACTTGATCGATCCCGACTGCCCGGTCGAAGTCTGCTTGTCAACAGCCAATATAGATGACGTACAAAAGTTGGTTGACTCCGTTATTACTGAATTCGGAAGGATTGATATTTTAGTAAAAAATGCTGCAAGAGGAATGAAATTCGTAAATGAGTCATTTATGACGGAACCAAAACCATTCTGGGAAGCAGACACCGCCAACTGGCAGATAGTAATTAATACAAATGTGAAAGAGACATATCTAATTACAAAAACAGTAATTCCTCAAATGTTGAAACAAAACTTTGGTCGAACAATTAATATTTCAATTAATCTTGAAACTATGAAACGTATAGGATTTTCATCTTATGGCCCTTCTAAAGCTGCGCTGGAATCAATGAGTATTATTTGGGCACAGGAACTCGCCGGAACCGGAATTACGCTAAATATCTTATTGCCGGGCGGAGCTACACTCACAGGAATGATCCCCCCAATTTTCCTGAGGATAAAAAACAAAATTTGTTGAAACCGGATATTGTTGCACCCGCTGCCAGTTATCTCGCTTCTGATGAAGCTGAAAATATCAATGGGCAAAAGAATAATAGCTGTTGAATGGAACAAAGAGCATGGGATTAATAAATAATTGACCAGTTCCCTATTTAATTCATTTTGGATGGCTATCTGAATATTCATAATTGTGAAAAAGAGATCGGATCAAAGTTATACAATATATGGTTTAAAGGAAAAGATCAGATTTTCATTATAATATTGAAATTGAGTGATAGATAGGTTTTTAATGTCACATCGATTTGAAATTATTAGATATCTTGGCTTTTTGCATCACAGGTTTTGACAAGTCCGATTTCAACGGCACATTCTCATAAACACTTTTCAACTATAAGCCCCGCCACTATATTTTATGAACCTTTCTTGAACTATTTTTTAAATTCACCAGATATCTCACGAACTATCCTTTCCTGATGGATATTTAATACCCACCTGAATTAATAAATCCAATCAACCTGTATAGTTAATGCCCACCTTTGTTTATCTCTTAAAATAATAAAACATTTTATTTGTTCTATCTATTCAAACTATTACCCATGCTACCCATTTGACATGTCACAATGTGGTATTTTGGCATATAAATTGCTTCTCTAATAATTAAAAGGAAAACCCTAAAGAATGAAAGAGGAGGCATTGATTATGGAAACATCACTTATTTCGACATTTGCCAGTTTGTCAATAATCCTGGGACTTCTTGTAGGTTTCGGGACGCTGTCTGTGATTAGGGGTATATTTACCTTTCTGATCTTTATTGGATTAACGCTTTCTCAATTGCTTGGTGCTATAGGAGTCAATGAGTATTTAGCCTATTTCTTGGGGCAGATCATTGTTATGTTACCAGTCTACCTGACGCTCAGAGGTGCGTATCCCGATACGCTAGTAAAAGTGAAGAAAGAGTTTCAGATGGGTTCAGGTAGATGTCATTGAAAGAAAGTTGCCTCATAGTCGAGAGGCTTCAGGCTTATAGCCAAAACAACGTGAGAATAAAAAACCAGATACGGAGGTATATAAAATGAAAAACATCAAAATAGAAACATTTCTGATAATTGCAGCGGTAGCTGTTGCTGGAATCGGATCTTATGTTTTGCTAACCGGTCATTGGGCTACGCCGATTACCGAATGGCTGCTCATGAGTGTTAGATAGACCCAATTTTTCCTTACTGTTCAGCACTTACGAATGTCAGATCCCCCGCCTCTCAGGACGGGGGGTGAGGAGAGTTTCAATTCCGCGATGCAAACTTTGGTTAATAACCAAATATATTGTATCCGCCTTTTTCTCAAAACAACTTATCGAAGCTATGCAACTTCACCTTTTAAAACCTCCAATCAATTTGATTCATTCTGTCAAATAAAATCGGAAGGCATCTGAGAGAATATTCGAATAGTTATCGGAATAAAAAATTAATAGAACTCTCAATGAGACATCATGTATTCATACAGTGGTTCTAGATCCTTGCTTACCTTTTTAAGCTCTTTCTTTGCCTGTTCGTCAACCTTTGCCTCATGCTGAGGTGCCATATTCCGTATCGTTTGGCTCATTTGTTTTAACATGTCACCACATTGTTTCTGATGTTCAGGTTTCATATTACCCTTACTCAACAATTCGGACATCTTCATCATCATGTCGGACATCATCATCATATTGCCTTGCATCATCGTATTGCCTTGGGTCATCGCACTGCCTTGCATCATTTTACCTTCTTTTTGTGCCCATGAAATACTCGGAACAATGAACAAAGCCACAATTAGAATAATAAGTGTTTTTCGTCTCATAGTTTCCTCCTTATAATATTTTTTAGGTTTATAATTTGCCAGAGTCAGATTACTGCTAAATTTTGTAACTATCTTAAATATAATACTCTCTGCTAAACGTTCCGTAGTCATCACCATCTTTAGAAATCATAGCTTTTTCTTCTCTTCGAGCAAGGTGATAATAGACCAAACTATAACGGAAAATAATCATAAAATAATGATGGTGGGCCAGCAAATCAACTACTCGAAAAGGATAATAAAAATTACCAATACTTTTTTCATATCTTGCTTAATACTAATTCGTGAATGATCTGGACAAAAGATAAATTAGAACAGCAACATACTCCAACCCAATAATGCCAAAAAACTCATAGCAATCCAGAAAACCCATCGGGATACTGACGAAATCTCCTTGTAGCACCGACGATAAAATTGCCTGTTGTGTATAATTGTAAGAATTTCTGAGAGTAATTCCCAGACAGCATGAGTGCTGATGATAATTATTACCATCGACAATAATGAAAAACCTTTACCAGCAGCTAAAGCGATCAGACCCCCAGTATAAGGCAGTGCCAAAGGTGCACTTTGAAAATGAGCAAATTCGTGCGCAACACTGAGGGTATAAGTGTCATTTTTGTTCAATCCTCGACGCAACAACCAGTTTGCTAAAGGTGGATGAGGAATTAGAAAATTCCGCCAGCCGGCCCAATGGATAAAACCGGGCCCGATGCTTACTGTAGCGTTTACACCATACCAGGTCCGCAGATAAACGGCTTTAGACTCCTTTGCTTTCATAATTTGCAGCTTTCTTAGTAAAAATAAAGAGATGAATTTTGCAGACCTAAGCATAATAAGACAACGTCAGTTCATATATCGTCTAATGGTCTTCGGTGCGTAAAGCGATAGCCGTTGAATCCTTTTTAGCCATCTTTGATATTTCCCTTATAACCTTTGGATACTTTTTATCCACCTCCATGACGAAATTGAATAAATAAAATAGCCTATTTTAATAATACTTTGTATAATCGTCAATATTAACATTTGGTTAAGTTTTAATGGCAACAGTTGGCACGCCCCTTGCTATATCACAATGTGGCATTATAATAAGTTGATGGGAGAATTCAAATGATTATTTTATCAATCAATTTTATCAGCATACTGATGATAAGCGGTTTAATGTTTACCCTTTTTAGCGCCTGTAAAACATTCCAAAAGGTACATGTTTTGTTTACGGGAAAAATGCAAAAGAGAGGAAGGTGAGAGATCTATCCTCGGCCTTCCTTTTAATCATCAATTTATTTTTTAAGAAAGGAAATCATTATGAAAAAAATCATACTACTTTTGTTTGCAACTGTTTTTATCGGTGTTTCCCTCTATTCAGTCGAGGGTAATGCGCATATGAGCCAAGGATACGGTCCCGGATATGGTATGGGACCCGGCATGATGGGACAGGGATACGGCATGGGCCCGGGAATGATGGGGCCCGGCAATGGATACGGCCAGCAGTATGGCCCGCAATACGGGCGTCAATACCAGCAATCCCAGAACCCGCTGGATAAGAATCAGGCCAAACAGCAAGTTGAAAATTACTTAAGTTCCATGAGAAATCCCAACCTGAAACTTGGGAAAATTGAAGAAAAGGGAAACAATTATCAGGTCAATATTGAAACCAAAGAGGGGTCTCTGGTGGATAAATTGCTTGTGGACAAAAACACGGGGTGGATGCGCTCAGCATATTGATTCAAAATCATTTATTATTGTATACTTGGATACTTACACTTTTCCGGGAAGGCAGAACCTTCTTCTGTTTGAAAGAAGAAGCTCTGCCTGCCGGATAAACATATCTTCTATTCCTTTAACTATTTGTTAAGATATTTTTCAGGATTTTTCGCGAATGATTCCTTGCAGCCGGCTGCACAGAAATAGTAGGTTTTACCCTTATATTCGTAAGTCGCAGCAGCCTTCTTTTCATCCACATTCATGTTACAAACAGGATCAACGGCCATATCTTTCACCTCCTTCACGAATCTCTTTGATTTTCGGAAAAACAGAAGATACACAACAAAGGCCCCTAAGATCAGGGGGATTATATTTTGCATTGTTAATCCTCCTTAATGAAAAATTTTGATTGTGATGATTCAAATTTTCCTCTGTAAGTCTGTTGTCCGGAAGTCCTCTCAAAATGACCCGTCCGACGCTAATGCCGCTGTTATATTCAATTGGACTCCTGAAATTCTGCATCCACATTCCGGCATTTTTTCAAACCTTACCACTTGACAACGCAAACAATATGCCACATTGTAACATATTAAGCTCAACTCTTAATAATCACTTGAAAATTTAGATTCATTCTTGCTTGATAGAACGTCTGGTATGAGTGCGACTTCGCTCCGACAGGGTAAAATGTATCCAAACTTCCCGGTTCAACAAAAAACGAGATGGGTACTTTATAATCATCCTGACAGGTTTTAAAAATGAGATCCGGTTACTTTTTACTCGATCTCAAACCGATTTCTTCAAAAGATGCATGACAATATGCCTTTAACTCAAGCTATTCTAGGTGATTTTACGAGTTAGAATTATTGCGGCAGGCTTTGGCACAATATTTGCTGCATTAGTAGGGAACAAAAACAATAACGGAATGACAAAGGAGGTGCTTCGATGACGGAATTAGCAGCAGCTTTAATGATGTTACTTGTATTTGCCTATGCAAGCTTTGAAAGAATGCTTGTCCTTTTAGACGTGCAAATTATATCTCGATAATCAGCCTATAATGTGGAAGCTTATAGATGTAATTCTATAAAATGGTTATATCGATCGTAGGGGTGGTCAAGAAAAAACCCGGCTTTGAGTCACCCACCAGTGGGTCGATAGAAAACAATGCAATCAGGGAATAGCATAGCAGGTGCGCTACATTAATTTTTCGAAGCATGAAAAAAAACTTTTTTAAATCGATGTTGTTTTTGATACTTTTTGGTCTAATTGTATCGTGTACCTACTCAAAATCAATGCAGACCGAAGCCGGTCGGGGGACTGACCCGCTGTCTTTAATGACCCGCCTTTACCGGGGACCGTTGAATCATCTCTCTGCCGTCAGGTCCGGGGAATGCCCCATGTATCCGTCAGATTCCGAATACAGTTTACAAAGCCTTCAAAAACATGGCATTTTGATAGGATGGATAATGGCAATGGACCGCTTGATGCGCTGCGGCCGCGATGAAACGAGATTGTCGCCAGAGGTTTTCATTAACGGCAAATCGAAAACCTACGACCCAGTAGGAAAAAACGATTTTTGGTGGAGTGACAAATAGA
>DASQZP010000236.1:0-2099 GCA_035638655.1 Bacteroidales bacterium | reverse complement strand
TTGGCTGGATCTCCATCCATGATTTTTATCCTGGAAAATGAAATTTTATTGATTTCTTTCCGAATTGAAATGCTTTTGACTTGTGTGGTATTTGGAATTTCCTCACCGTCAATAAGGATAGTATATGTAATAAGATCAGCTAATTGAGACGTGGGGATTACTCTTGGAGCTGCCATTTAATTATCTACTTTAATGGTGGAAACTTGATGCTTTTTCCCGTTCTTACCCGTCTGAAACTGTCCAATTTATTAACTTTTGCCACGTCAAGATAATATTGAGTATCCTCATAAATATTGTAACACATCAAGGCAAAACGGTCATTTTCTTTAACAACCCTCTCGTGGGTAATATCCGGCGATTGCTGATTATTTTTCCGGTGACGTTCTTGATCAGGCACCCATTTTATTAAACAAATTTTAGCAATAACCCTGAGTGGCGTACCGTCAACTTTGAACAACTTATAATTCAGATGTAAGGAAGCGAGACTGCCTTTGAAAATGTCTTTATCTCCCCACGCTACTTTTAAATAATAATTACGATGCGTATCCCCGTGAAGATCAACTGCCAACGACCTTAATCGTGCCACTTCTTTTTCAACATCGACCGTGTCCTTTTTCCCAATCAAGGATGGATCCAAAGCGTTTGCGTTTTTTATAACTCCGGTACCGTCAATCAGGATCTCAAACTCCCACTCCCCCGGACGTTGCACCTGATATTTCGCTTCCGTACCATTATTTCCTGGGGCCACTTCTTTGTTATAATCAACCGTATATTTTTCACTATAGGAAGAAGGATTGACCATAAATTCATATTCCTCCAAGGCTTGAGACGATTGGGGATTTTTAAAAGCCCGGATTTGCATCTTTTCCACTTTTCCCATGGGTATCATCAGCGTTCCCTCCGGTCTTCAAGGATTTGTAATGTTTCCCGGACACATTCCTGCACAATTTCTTTTCGCATCACTTCCTGTTCTCTTCTCAAATCCTCTATTTTTAAGGCAGAAGTATTCTTTTTATCCACAATCTTTGCCTTGATATGTAATTCTCTTATTTCTAATGGCATAATTTTATTCTGTGCAATGTGAATATGATTTGAGATCTATATGACGATAGACTACAGACCCCCAAAAAAAACATCGGGGCAGGCGTAGATGTTAGCTACTCAGATACCTTTATTAACATTTCAAGGCTAACTAACAACCTTATATACTGCCTTTTATCGATAAGTTCATTGCTGCACTAAGAGCCGTTGAAGCATTCAGAATATTGAAATAGTTATAACTCAGGACCATCGTTTCGATCGCCACCTGGTTTTGATCGGCATTCAAATCCGAAAATTCTACTTTCTTGGGAATGGCGTTTACAACATACCAGTTCTGTACTGGTACATGCATGTCGTTTAACATGGAAATCATCACATTTGATGGCTGAAACTCAAAATTCTGAACAGCATTGATACACCAGGCCATCAGTCCGGATGGAACCTCAAACATCCCTCTTTTGAGAGTTATGTCGGTGTAATTGGTACGGTCAGGCAGCTGATGTTCAAACCGGTTTTGTCCGCCCTCTTTGAATGTTTCCATTTCTACACTCACCGATAGCCCATTCACCTGCTGAAATCGTAAATCGTTTGGCATTTGTGGAAATAGTTCAAACGCAACAACGAAATGAAATCCGCTAAGCGGATATTTTTCAGGATTATTTGCCATACTTATTATTCATTTTGAATTGCTAAACCTTCATGAGCCAGTTCAAGTGTTTCTATAGCAACTTCGTTGCCATCTGATTTCAAATCAGTCGGGGTAATTTTTGTTGGCCAGGCATTTTTAACTTTCCATACGACTACCGGCTCATGTTTTTCATTTAACAGGCTAATAGTAAGATCACGTCGTTCAATTTTGTTTAAAGTCACCGTGTTGAACCAATTATAGAATTCGTTATCACCGGCGAATGTACCTCTTTTCAATGTGATATTACTAAACTTGCGTTGTCCTGGCATCTTTATCTTTGAATATTCGGGACTTGCACCATCCCGGTATTCGATAACTTCAGTAGTGATGTCCAGTCCCGAGACTTCGGTAAAACCGATTTTATTTCCAC
>DASQZP010000235.1:0-4494 GCA_035638655.1 Bacteroidales bacterium | reverse complement strand
CATATTGGTTGGCTTTGGCTCACGTTCCAAAGATTCAAACAAAAAAGAATAACGAGATAATTGTACGACTTTTTAAAAAAGGTATATCAATTATTGACTTTTTTGAATTAGAGCAATCTGTTTGGGAAATTGATTACGAGTTAAATCAAACAATGGATAAAAAAAAAATTAGCAAAAATAATTGGATAGAAAAGTAGTGGTTCAGACAATCGCTTAATGACAAGTAATTTATAAATTAGTATCTTTGTTCATAAAGTATAAAATGATGGATCAGAATCTAATTCGTGATAAGATTACAAAGTCAATACATGATAAAGACCCTTATGCGGAAGCTTATTTATTTGGTTCGCGTGCAAGAGGTGATTTCAATCCGGATTCGGACTGGGATATTCTAATCTTAGTTAATGCAGATAAGGTGATAAATGATATCGAGGATAAGTTCCGTGAGGATTTATATGATATTGAGTTAGAGGCAGGCCAGGTAATTTCAACATTCATCTATCCTAAAAAGTATTGGCAGGATGCATTAATTTTTTCTCCATTGTATAAGAATGTTAGTCAGGAAGGAATACGGTTATGACAATTGAGAATCATGATGATTATATATCGTATAGATTTCATAGGGCAGAAGAATCATTCGAAGAAGCATTGATCCTGGCAGAGAAAAAAAATGGAACGCCGTTATAAACAGACTTTACTATTCATGTTTTTATGCAGCTATATCATTGTTACTAAGGAATGGTGTTGAGACACAATCACATGATGGAGCCAGAACTCAATTTGGATTACATTTTGTTAAAACTGGCGTGATTGATAAGTCATTTGGTAAACTTTAACCAAAATGTTTGATTATCGACAAAAAGGTGATTATGGTGATATGTTCGATTATGATGAGGAGATAGCTATTCCTTTGATTGATCAGGTCCAGGAATTTATTAATGAGATTAAAAAACATATTTAATCAATGCAATCTTGACCGGGATATTAAACGACTTTTAAGTAAAGTAAATTATCACATACAAACAGTTGCTGTCCGGGATAACCATAGATTTTGTACATTTAGGACTTTAAAAATGGTTTGATCGGAGAGATTTTTATGAAATCGAATATTATTAACATACGTAAATCAATAAATAAGGCTTTCTTAAAGGTAAAGCCCAATCGTAGCCAGATTGAGAATTTCAAACATAACATCCTGAACCTTTACGATCAGATTAATGAATCGGAATCGGAGGAATATCACAAAAACATTATCAGTAAATTTCTGGCCGATACTTATTACTCTCCTGACCATTACATAAATACCAAAGGGCGTACTGATCTGGTAATACACAACGGTAAAGATTCAGCTTCAACCGTTGGTGTGCTGATCGAGACTAAAAAGCCTTCGAACAAAGCGGAAATGCCCACCAAAGACAACCTGAATGCAAAAGCGCTTCAGGAATTGATTTTGTATTATCTGAGAGAGCGTATTTTCGGGAAAAATATTGAGGTTAAACACCTGATTGTGACCAATATTTATGAGTGGTTTATATTCAATGCCAATGATTTTGACCGGTTATTTGCCCAGAACAAAAAGCTGGTTAAACAATTTACCGATTTTGAGGAAGGAAGACTGGCCGACTCGAAAACCGATTTTTTCTACAAACAAATCGCCGAACCATTTTTAAATGAGCTTGACAGTGATATTTCATTTACCTGGCTTGACATTAGAAATTACGAGCAAATCATAAAAAACAATGACAAGCCGGATGATAACAAACTGGTTGCCTTATTCAAACTTTTCTCACCCGAGAATCTTTTAAAACTTCCTTTTGCAAATGACAGTAACAGCCTCGACAAAGGGTTTTATACTGAATTGCTGCATATCATCGGATTACAGGAAACAAAAGAGGGCAGCAAAAAACTGATAGGCCGAAAAACCGAAAATGAACGGAATGCCGGTTCACTCATTGAGAATACCATCACAATCCTGAAATATGAAGATTGTTTGTCGCAAATAAAAGCCGGCGATTACGGCTCAAAACAGGAAGAGCAGCTGTACAATGTTGCACTGGAACTTATCATTACATGGATCAACCGGGTTTTGTTCCTGAAACTGCTGGAAGGGCAACTGGTCAGATATCATTCGGGCGATCAATCTTTTAAGTTCCTGGATATTGAGCGGATTCCCGATTTTGATGCATTAAACAAGCTGTTTTTTCAGGTGTTGGCCATAAAAGAAAGCGAACGGAACGAAAAAGTAAAAAATAAATTCGGTAAAATTCCCTATCTCAACAGTTCACTTTTTGAACCCGCTGAATTAGAACATAAAACAGTGCGGGTAAGCAACCTGGAAGATGAATATTCCCTACCGGTCTTAAGCTCCACTGTTTTAAAAGAAAAGACCGGAAAACGCAAAACAGGCGAAATCAATACGTTGCAATACCTTTTTGAATTTCTGGATGCTTATGATTTTACCAGCGAAGGCGCCGAAGAAATTCAGGAAGAAAACAAAAGACTGATAAATGCCTCTGTACTGGGATTAATCTTTGAAAAAATAAATGGTTACAAGGACGGTTCTTTCTTTACACCCGGTTTTATTACCATGTACATGTGCCGTGAAACCATCCGCCGGGCGGTTGTACAAAAATTCAATGAGGCCAAAAACTGGGATTGCAAAACCCTTGAGGAAATATACAACAAGGTTGAGGACATTCGCGAAGCAAACAACATTATCAACGGACTAAAAATTTGCGATCCGGCGGCTGGCTCCGGGCACTTTTTGGTTTCTGCATTAAACGAAATTATTGCCATTAAAAACGACCTCCGGATACTTTCCGACAGGGAAGGGAAACGTTTGAAGGAATACCAGGTTGAAGTGGTAAACGATGAGTTGGTGGTTACCGACGAAGACGGGGAATTGTTTGAATACAACCCCAAAAACAAAGAAAGTCAGCGGATACAGGAAACATTGTTCCATGAAAAGCAGACCATCATTGAAAATTGTTTGTTTGGCGTTGACATAAACCCAAACTCGGTTAAAATCTGCCGCTTGAGGCTTTGGATTGAACTTTTAAAAAATGCTTATTATGAAGAAAAGACGGAAGGTGCTCCGTCTCTGCAAACCCTCCCCAATATCGACATCAATATCAAATGCGGTAACTCACTGGTTAGTCGTTTTGATTTAGATTCCGATTTAAAACAAGCCCTGAGAAAAAGCGAAAGCAAGTGGACCGTGGACAGTTACCGGATCGCTGTAGCATCCTACCGGCATGCCGAGAATAAAGAGCATAAGCACGAGATGGAAAGGCTGATCAATGAGATAAAATCAAATTTCAGAAGTGAAATATCACAAAGCGACCCCAAAGTAAAGCGTTTACGGAAACTAAACGGTGAACTTTTCACATTGACCAACCAGGGGCAGCTTTTTGAATTATCAAAGAAAGAAAAATCCGAATGGAACAAAAAGGTCCGGAAACTCACCGAACAAACCCAAAAGATTGAACAGGAAATTGAAGAAATAAAAAACAATAAAATTTACGAAAACGCTTTTGAATGGCGGTTTGAATTCCCGGAGGTACTAAATGATGAGGGAGATTTTGTGGGGTTTGATGTGGTGATTGGGAATCCGCCGTATATACAATTACAGAGCATTAAGGAAATATCAAATCAATTAAAAGGTTTGGAATTTGAGACTTATTCAAGCATGGGAGATTTATATGCTTTGTTCTATGAAAAAGGAAATGATATTTTACAGCAAAAAGGCATTTTGTGTTTTATAACTGGGAGTGCATGGATGCGCACAAATTATGGGCAGGCATTAAGAACATATTTCAATAAGAAAACATCGTTACTTGAAGTTATTGATCTTTCAGATTGTGATATATTTGATAGCGCAACAGTATTAACTTCAATTATATCATTTATCAAAGAAGAACAAAAAAAACCAATTAAGGCAATCCGCTTTACAAAAAAAGACCAACGCAGACTTTTAAATTTAGCCGAAGAATTTGAGCAAAATCATACCCCAATCGATATGTTTCCTGACTCCTCTTGGATTATTCTTGACCGAAAATCAAATGCCATAAAGGAAAAGGTAGAAGAGAAAGGAAAGCAATTGCAAGAATGGGATATATCAATTAACTATGGCATAAAAACAGGCTTTAATGATGCCTATATAATTGACAAAGAGATTAAAGAAAAACTAATTGAAGAAGATGCTAAATCTGCTGATTTAATAAAACCTTTGCTTCGAGGTCGAGATATTCATAAGTATTATTTTGAGAATTCAGATTTTTTTTTGATAGGAACGTTTCCAAGTTTGGACATCAATATTGAAAATTATCCAGCAATAAAATCACACTTAAATTCCTTTATGCCTAAACTTAATCAAACTGGTGAGACTTTTATTAACGTTGAGGGCAAGAAAGAGAATACACGAAAAAAAACAAATGGTAAATGGTTTGAGACTCAAGATTCAATTGCATACTGGGAGGATTTTATGAATCCTAA
>DASQZP010000234.1:0-5019 GCA_035638655.1 Bacteroidales bacterium | reverse complement strand
CTCCTTACTGGGCAATAATATTAACACACCCCTGCAGGTAGCCGCTTTATCTGACATGCCATCTAAACCGACAGTATCTGACTCACTCGTAAGCTATGCTATGGCGCATCGCTTCGAGATAGAGATGGCAAAAGAAAATGAGCAAAAAGCTTCTTTACAATATGATATAGCTTCAGCAGAAAACCATCCGACACTGGGTGCTTTTGTGAGTGGAGGAGGCAAAAATGGTTATGTTCCGGACCTTTACGCTTTTAAAGCAAATTTCGTGGCGGGATTGTCTTTCAAAATTCCTCTTTTCGATGGCAATATCAAAAAAAATAAGATGATACTGGCACGTACAGGCATTGAATCCAGTTCCTATCAAACAGAGATCACGACGAGAAAAATCTCTGCTGAAGTAGTACAGGCAAATGCAGCCTGTCACTCAGCCGCGGAAAAAATTGACCAGTATGAATTACAGGTTAAACAGGCCAAAGAAGCACTAAAACTGGCAAATATTAATTATAAAGCCGGTACCATAACCAACCTGGCTCTGTTGGATGCTGATAATGCACTTTCCGAAAGTCAACTAATGCTATTAAAAGCCCGAACCGATTATGCCGTCAGCCTTTCCAAATTGCAGGCTGCTTTGGGAAATTTGCTCTATTGATCAGAAAAAAACTTTACCTTTCTTATACTTGAAATGAAAAAGCCTCATGTTTTATGATTTTACGGAAAACATGAGGCTTTTTTTGTGCCATTTCAATTAATAATAAACAGAGGGTTTACCCTGCTGAATATTTTTTTACAAAATTTTAGGATTTTCTTATTCTTTTTATCATTTTACTCCACAATCCGGGATGTTCGAATTCATCAGTATAATAGGAATGTTTGTACTGATAAGCATATCCGTAACCATAACCATAACCGAAATGATACCCTGAACCATAACCTTTTGTTTGTTTCAGGTCATTTACAAGTATTCCGAGGCTGTTCATGGTATGTTTGTGATATAATTCGTCCACCAGGTTTAGCACTTCTTTTTTTGAATAGTTCTGCCGCACAACAAAAATGGTAGCATCAGAATATTTATTAATAAGCAAGGCATCCGTTACAATACCAACCGGTGGTGTATCAACAATAATCATGTCAAAACGGGATTTTAAATTTTTTACCATTTCGAACATGGCATCCGTTTCAAGCAACTCTGCCGGATTAGGAGGAACAGGACCGGAGGGAATAATAGTCAGGTTATCAATATTTGTTTCATATAATATTTCTTCGACTGAAGCTTTATGAATTAAGTAATTACTGATCCCTGTTTCGTTGGAGATATTGAAAACCCGGTGAATTTTAGGTTTTCTCAGGTCGAGACCGATCAGTAACACCTTTTTTCCAGCCATGGCAAGGATGGTTGCCAGATTAATAGCAACAAAAGATTTCCCTTCACCACTAACAGCAGAGGTAATGGAAACAACCTTTTCGTGTTCATGAGATATGAAGTAATCAAGATTGGTTCGGAGTGACCTGAATGATTCGGCAAGTGAAGATTTTGGCTGCTCAAACACCGGAATTTCCGTTTTGCCATAGTTATGACCAACCACGGAGATTAGAGGTACCCTTGTCTTGCTGATGATGTCTTCTTTATCGACAATTTTATTGTTTAACATTTCCAACAGAATGATAATCCCAAGCGGAAAGGCAAACCCCATGAACAGACCAATCAGCCGGTTCATTTTCTTTTTGGGAGCAATAAGCTGGGCATTCTGCACCCTTGCCCTATCCAGTATACTGTTGGAAGAGACGTTGGATGCCTTGGCAATCCCGGCTTCCGCTCTCTTCTCAAGTAAGAATGTATAGAGGTTGTCATTCAGGTTGAACCGTCGTTCAATCTTAAGCAGGGCCCGTTCTTTTTGAGGGAGCTGTAATATTTTACTGTTTACTTCTGCCAACCGGGCATTGGTTTCCTGGAGTTGCTGTTCGGCCAGGGCTTTAGAGCTTTGTGTCATCTCAAGGATTAGCTTTTTGGCATCGGCAATCTCCTGGTCAATCTTTGCATACACCGGGTTTATCTGCTTAGCTGTAAACCCGGCAACCCTTTTCTGCATATACAGATCATTAAGCTTTTGAATCATGCTGGTGAGATTGGCATTATCCACAAAGGTTGAAACGGGCAACACAAAATCCTCATCATTCGGATGGGTTTTGATATAGTTCAAAATGAAATCCAGGTAATTTACCTGCACCATAATCTGCACCTTGTCATTCTGAATCTCCCCGTATTTCTCAAACAAACGGGTTCCCTCCTTACTGAGGTCAATAACATTGTTATTCACCCTGAAGTTTTGAAGCTTGGTTTCATCAACAGCCAAAGAATCGGAAATACCCCTAAGCTGTTGTTCAATAAACTCAATGGTATTTTCAGCTATCTGGTTTTTTTCCTCCAGTTCCATTTCAATATAAACCTCCAGGAATTTATTCTGGAAATCTACCTCTTTTTCAGGTACAGGCCCACTGGTAGATAATACGATAACTGATCCTTTTTCATCTCGCTGATTTAATTTTAGCTTGCCGCGGTAACGATTTGTCAGGCTGTTAATATCATTTTTAACAAAATAATATTTGTTGGAAGCTTCCGGGTCATATTGAAATTGCGAAGGATTTCGAAGTTGTAAAGAAAAATTATATCCGAATTCATGAAATTGTTCACCGAAAAGCATTTTTTTCTTAAATCCTTCCCGACCAGCTATTTCTACAAGATATTCTTTGTCAGATAACAGAGTAATATATACAGAAGTACCCGTTGGGAAGCTGGTAAGCGTGTCAATATTTACTATGAAAGGGCCGCTCTTGTATAATTCCATTTCTTTAATCCCCCTTCGGCCAACAGCTATAACAGAAACATCAAAATCAAGCTCCTTCATCGTCCGGTAAGTCAACTGATAGGATTTCAAAATCTCCATCTCATTAGCTATGTCCTTTCTGCGCTGTCTCCTGTACAGTCCCAACTGCTGAATAATATTGTCGACACCAGTCATGGAAGAAGCTTCATCAGATATTATAATGGAAGAAGACAGTTCATATACCTCATCGGAATAACGATTTATCAGGTACACAACAGTACCGGCAATAACCAGTGAAATTACAAACCAGTACCACCGGGATAATATGAGATAGAGATATTTTTTAAAGTTGATGGTTTCCTCTTCAGGAAAATACCGGTTTTGATCAATCTCCTGCATTTAAACTATTTAAGAAGGTTAAACAATAATAAAACAGCTGTCAGGGTTGATGTAAAAGTGGTGATCAGCACTGAATAATCCTGTGCAGTAACCCTGAAAAAAGTCATTCTCACCGGTTTTACGTATACAATATCATTGGGTTGCAGGTAGTAAGCCGGCGAGCCAATCAGGTTTTCATCGGTCAGATCAAGGTTATAGGTAAAGGTTCCCTGGTTAGTCTTCCGCACAACACGGACATTTTTCCGGTCACCATAATAAGTAATATCACCGGCCATGCCAATGGCATCCATAATACTCAACTGATCCTGAAAAATCTTTTTCTCCCCCGGACTTTTAACCTCACCCAATATAGTAACTTTAAAATTTGCAAGTTTTACAACAACCTGAGACTCATTAAGAAACTGATCCACACGCTGTTGGATAGTGTCGTGTACTTCCTCCACCGTATACCCGCGCACAGCAATTTTACCCATTACGGGAAGATCTATTTCTCCTTCCTTATCAATGGTGTAACCAATGGTATAAAAACCACCAAGATTAGTAAGAGAAGAACTTCCTCCTGAAGAAGACATGAAAGGATTAAACAAATTTTGAGATTGCTCTTCAATACTGTTTATCTTAATATACAATATATCCCCGGTTTGCAGATTATAATCCGGTATATCAGTCTGGTAGATGCTGTCTGCCGGCGTGCCGCTTGTGCGTTGCAAATAATTTACACGTTTACTGGTTACACAGGAAGATAACAATAACAAGCCTGGAATAATAACCTTTAAGTGGCTGATCGAAAGATTTCTAATCATAGAATTGATTTATCCGAATAAATCTGTAAATGTAAAAAAACTCTTTTTTATTCTACATAAAAATTTCATCATTTAAACAGATAACGACAAGATATACGATTCATTATTTGCTTTGTATAAAAATGATAAATAATTTTTAGAAAAAAAAGAGCCCAACTGGTTAACCTTGTTTCAAATCGGGAAAAAGCATGTTACTATTGTATCAGACAAAATTATAAATAGTGTCTGTCCATAATGTCCGAAAAGTACTTTATTAAGTAAAACTGAAAATCCTGGTATTGGCTTTTCGGAGTATACCCATCTTTATATGATGAAATGAAATTCTTTCAGCATCACAAATAAGCCTGTTGTAATATGCATTCTAAATAATAAACTATACTAATCAGTTGCATTTAGGTTTTTTATCACCAAAAAACATTAATAAATCAAAATAAAACAAAGAAGTTGCAAATCACAGTTTTTATATGTTATTTTGGCAACAATTTTAGTGGAAAGATTTGACTGATTGCAACCACAGAAAAAAAATGCTAAAACAGTGACGTTTTAAGCCAATCAATCAACTTTCCCCATTTTAATTAATATAAACTCAAATAACAAAAAGTAAAATGGGATATTTATTCACTTCAGAATCGGTATCGGAAGGACATCCTGATAAGATAGCCGATCAAATTTCAGATGCATTACTTGATGAATTTCTGCGTCAGGATCCGGAAGCAAAAGTAGCCTGCGAAACACTGGTAACCACAGGTATGGTAGTATTAAGCGGGGAAGTAAAAACTTCAGCCTATGTAGATGTCCAACAGGTAGCCAGGCGCGTTATTAACGATATTGGTTATACAAAAGCCGAGTATATGTTTGATGGTAACTCGTGTGGCGTTATTTCTTCAATACATGAGCAGTCACCGGACATTAACCAGGGAGTTGTCAGGACTACAGAGGAGGAACAGGGTGCCGGCGATCAGGGTATGATGTTCGTTTATGCCTCTAAAGATACG
>DASQZP010000233.1:0-10058 GCA_035638655.1 Bacteroidales bacterium | reverse complement strand
AAACAGCCCATGATGTTCCAGTTCGATTTGTTCAACCGCAGCGAAACGTTCACCACTATCAGCTCCGTATTGTGGTATCGCATACCGGTGTCTCTTTATTCTGATTAGATCGGGATTGAATTCTCTGAGACCCATCAATTTTTTAAAAGCAAAGCGCAATCTTGAAACTATCTCATCATCACTCAGGTCTGCCAGTTCCGGTTTACGCACTCCACCCATAAAAACAGAAAGCAGGGCTCCATTCTGAGGTGCACGGTCTTTCAAAAAAGATGACATAAAAAGCACTCCCAGTATATCCTGATTTTCACGATGGGGAACCAATCCTCCAAAACCGTCCAACGGAATTCCTTCCCAATTGTCAAAACCCAGTACAATTTCATTTACCCTTGTATAATAAAGGGTTGTAATTCTATCGAGCTGTGCTTTGCTGATAAATGGAAGGATATTGGGTAATTCGTAAGCTCCTACTGTTGTAATAACTCTGCCGGCGATAAACTTAAGTTCTTTATCCTCTGCTTGTTTGACAGTGACATGGAACTTCCCATTCATGGGTTTAACCTTAATTTCACGAAGGTCAAGCAGAAACTTTTCTGATCCTGATTCTCTGTAGAGAGCCTCAGTAAGATTGCTCAATCCGCCTTTCACTGAAAATACTTGTCGGGTGGCCTTTCTGTTCCGTTCATCTTTTTTTTCAAACATTTTTTTGACAGAACCACCGATAAAGCTGCCGTATTGCTGCTCGATCCTGTACAATTTTGGCAGTGCATATTTGGGAACGAGCATGGAAGGATCACCGGCATAAACGCCAAGAATAAAAGGATCGATGGCGTAATCCAGAAAACTTTTACCGAGCCGACGATTCACCAGCTCAGCAAGTGATTCATTTGGATTCCTGCCGGGCCGGCGGAAAGGTTCCCCCAGAATTCGCAATTTATCTTTGAGGGTAAACAAAGGAGTACGTATGGCCTGCATCAATCCGGTAGGAAGCTGTTCCCATTTTTCGTTCTTCAGCACATACCGTTTTTTAACTTCCTCACCAGCATATTCAGGTGTTACCTGGTTATTCAGATGTTCAAAAAGTTCTGCAACCTCCGGATTTCCAATCACCCCGGTATTCGGGCCTTCTTCATATACAAATCCGTTCTCTTTCACTGAATGAATGACCCCACCTGTTCTGGGAGCCTTTTCGAGGGTAAGAAAATTCTTTCCGGACCGTTTCAAATAGTAAGATGCAGTGAGACCGGTAAGACCGGCTCCAATCACTATTACATCTTTCTCTGTAATATTTTCCATATAATAAGGGAATGAAATTCAAAATTAACTTGCGGTAATTATTCTTCCCGTGAAATTATGTTTGATCATTGCAAACAACAATCCTTTCACGGGTCAATAAGAAATTCGATTCACAAAGCTATAAAAAACAAGCAGGATATAAGCCTGTTTTTTATACTGTTTTCGAATAGCGTGCCTGTGATGTTTCGAGGAGCGGATCCAGCTTCATGGCAATATTCCTTACTACCATCATACCTGCTGGTGATACAGTAAGTTTTTTATCGTCAACACCCAGCAGACCGTCCTCAGCCATTTCAGCAAATTTGTCTGGCTCAAATGTGGTAAAACGGATTACATCGTCCACCGGATGATTATATAAGGTTGCAACCTGCTCCAGGTCAACCCTGCCGTTACACATTACTTCATTAATCACATGACGTATAATACGTTCACTCGGAAATGTTCTGTATCCCCTGGCGATTGGCAATTCTCCGTTACCGATCCGGGAGATATAAGCATTCAGGTCCTTTTCGTTCTGACAGTATGCCCTTTCCAGCTGACTGATAGACGAGGTACCAAAAGCATATACCTGTCCGGTTGTTTCCCTGGTACAATAGCCCTGGAAATTACGGTGCAGCTTATTGTTTTTCCTTGCTATTGACAGCGGATCATCAGGCAGCGCATAATGGTCCATGCCTATTGTTTCATAACCACTGCTGTTAATGATATGCATGGAAGTTTCCAACATTTCCATCTTCTCTTCAGGTCCCGGTAAACCGGTTTTCTCCAGTATCTGTTGTGCTTTCTTTACCCACGGCACATGGGCATAGGAGAACGTAACCAGTCGGTGTGGATGGTATGAAACCGCTTTTTTTATTGTTTCTGCAAAGCTTTCTGTTGTTTGTCCCGGTAATCCATAGATAAAATCAAAATTAATACCTTTTAATCCAACAGCTCTCATCTGGTCTACCAGCTGTTCAACAGGATATTTTGAAGACTTCCGGTTGACAATTTTAAGTACATCCTCGTTAAAATCCTGAATACCAAGGCTCAGCCTGTTAAATCCCATTGAAACCAGGCGACTGATATCTTCAGGAGAAAGATAGGCAGGACTACATTCCATTGCGATCTCAGCATGTGGGGCAATTTTAAATGTATAGTGAAACTGCTCCATTACTTCTTCAATAAGCGATAGCGAAATGGAATTTGGAGTACCTCCACCCCAGTGAATCTGTGTTACAGGTCTTGAAAGATCCAGGTTTGCAGCTACCATTTCAATCTCGCGTTTCAGGGCCGAAATGTAGGTGCGAATCTGTTCTTCTTTCTGACTGATCATGGTATTGCATCCGCAGAAATGACAAAGTCTCGGACAAAAAGGAATGTGAACGTAAAGAGAAATATTCTGCGGCTGATCATGGTTTGAAGCAGCAATATCCTCCAGGTAATTATCTGCTGAATATTTTTCATTAAAGAAAGTAGCAGGCGGATAGCTCGTATAACGCGGACCTGCCTGGTTATATTTTTTAATTAACTCCTTGTTAATTTCCATTGTTTATTAAATTTATTTTGTTTGGTACTTAATGATAAACCGGCGTCAGGTTCAGTATATAGGAATAATACCAGAAACGGGATTACCAGAGCTATACAGGCTTCAATCATAAACAGTCCGTTGTAACCAAGTGCTCCCGCTGTTTTTCCGCTCAATACGGAGATAATGATCCCGCTCAGATGCGTAAGCACAATCTGTATGGTATAGTCAGTGCCTTCCCGGCCTTTTCTCACGGTATTCATTGAAACCGTGAAAATATTAACAGCAGCCATGGCATATCCGCTCCACAACAGGATAATAGCTGTATAAATAAGATAAACTGAAGGGATTCCTGTGGAGATAAAGGCAAAAAATGAAGCTGCAAAAAGGTTATAAATGGCTATGACGAACAGACTTTTTTTATTCCCGAGTTTACGCAGCAAAAGTCCTCCCAGCAGTGCACTGGCTGCACCAATGCCGGTACCCAGGATGCCGGACATGAAAGCTATTTGAGCAATAGAATATCCCAGATCGACCAGCCAGGGTTTCAACATGGTGAGAATGCCCAGGATACCGGCATAATAGAATAGCAGCAGAAGGATTCTTTTTCCGATTGCGGGTATTTTGAAAAAAGTCAGAATATCTTTGAAACTCGCATTTTGTCTGTTTACCAAAGGCTGATCAACTGATTTATTTCTGTACAGAAATAATGGCAGCAGGGTAACCAGCACAATACCGCCAAGCAAAAATGTTATGGCCTGCCAGCCGGCTTTTGAGTATACCCACAACAATACCCCGCTTCCAAAAAGGGTTCCGAGAAAATTACCAGCTGATTGCATGCTGTTTCCCATGCTTCGTTCCTTCTTTTTAAGAATTCGAATGGCAAGTGCATCACTGGCAATATCCTGCGTAGCAGAAAGAGTAAAGGCAATCACCATGAGAATAAGAATAGTTGCAAAGCTGGTTTTCAAACTAAAAAAACCAATGCAGATAATCACAATGGCATAAAATAATTCGGACGAAACAATCCATTTCTTATAGTGATTATCAGAATTGCCGTTTCTATCGACTACCGGACCCCATAGAAATTTAACGATCCACGGCAGTTTAACAAGCTGTATCATGCCAATGCTGGCCAGCGAATACTTTTCCATGCGCATGATCACCGGCAATACGGTAGAGAAAAAACTCATGGGTATAGACTGGGCGATATACAAATTCAGCAGCAGGACATATTTATGTCCTGCACTGATGGAAGAATTCTCAGGCTCCTGAGAAGCAATAAGATCTGACATATATTATCAAAATTTAGCTGAAACACTCACTCCGTAAGTTCTGGGAATTCCGGGTTGTGCATAGTTATTTCCAAGGGCACTAAACTGGAAAGAAGTGTATTGCTGATCAAGCATATTTTTCGACCATACAGCAAACCCCACGTAACCAAAATCCATCGAAATCCTTGCACTAAGCAATCCATAAGGATTCTGAGCGAGCTGATTTTCCTCATCCCAGTATATTTTGCCCACACCATTACAGGAACCATTGATTACAAGACTCTGCATCATGCTGCCAGCAAACGGGATCCGGTAAGTTGCATCAAGTGAATAAGTATACCTGGGTACATAAGGGATGTAATTTCCGGAATAATCAGTGGTAGCATTTTCCGAATAATTCACAAAGGTAGCTGCTGTGTATCCCATTGCAAATGAAGTTATAAGATTTTTAACCGGTCTTGCAGAAATTTCGGTTTCAAAACCCAGACTCTTTGATTTACCGGCATTTTTCAGCATCGAGCCTTTTCCACTGGGTACGGTCTGGTATACCTGCTGGTTTGTCCAGTCAATATAAAAAAAAGCGAGAGTTGCAGTCAGTTGATTGTGCAAGAAATCAGATTTTAGTCCTGTTTCGTAATTCCAGCTGTATTCTGAATCAAAGGACTCATCCTCGGGGCGTTCAATGGTAGAATTGAATCCGCCGCTTTTATAACCCCGGCTGATACTGGCATACTGCATGATATTTTGACCCCAGTGGTATTTCAAAGCAAATTTCGGCATCAGTTCATTGAATGAGAGACTGTGGTTAAACTTATCAGCATTTGAAGTATTGCCTAAAACAGTGCGATCATAATTATAATCCAACTTATCTTTTTCGAGGTCATAACGCAGACCTGCGGTTATATCAAGACCATTGATCAGCAGGTCATTATAAGTTGCCTGACCGAAAACAGCTGCTCCCTGATTGTCCATCAGATAGGTTTTTTCAAGTGACATAGCACCCGGCAGGTGATATTTCACCACGCCATCGGCTCCATAAGCCACATCCACCACCCGGTCCATTTTCTGATAAAAACCATAAAAACCACCAATCCATTGCAGGCTTTTTCCTTCCTTAGAGGAGATGTTGAATTCCTGAGTCAGCAGATTCTGATCCTGGTCCTGCTTTACTACCAACAGATCAGCTGGTGTGAAATCCTGGTCAATATCCTGATTATCTTTCATAAGCTGCAGACCGGTTACAGAGATCAGGTTAAAGCCGTTAAAGTTCTTTTCCAGTCGCAAACTGTTATTCAGCATTTTGCGATCGTAAGTGCTTTTATGGTCGTAACTGAGCACCGGCAAGGATCCCTGATCAGTCATTATACCGTATGGATAACCACCTTCGTTACTGATCTCGCCACCTGAAAGAAACTGCAGACTGAAGGTTTTGGATGGCTTAAAATCCAGTTTAATTCTTCCGCCACCTGAATGCATGGGGTCCAGAGACTTTTCGAAGAATTCATTGGTGTAATAACCGTTTTTTGAACGATAGTTACCATCTACAGACAGGAACAATTTGTTTTTAATCAACGGTTCTGCGTGCCCAAATTTGTATTGCTGTGTTCCGTAATTTCCTGTTCCGGCATACAGGCGGGTAGACGAGATGTTACCCGGATCACGCGTAATGATGTTAATGATACCTCCCATTGTATTTCTTCCGTACAAGGTACCCTGCGGCCCCCTGAGTACTTCAATCCGTTTTACATCGTACAGGTCGATATCGAAAGCAGATTTTTCAAAGTAAGCAACATTATCTACATATAATCCAATTGAAGGAGAATTAATTCTTGAACCAATTCCCCGGATATAAACCGGTGCAGTAAGTTTTGATCCATACTGCGGCATAAACAGATTGGGTATCCTGGCAGAAAGGTCGCGCACTGATTCAATACGATCCCTTTCAATTTTTGTGGCAGAAACTGAGGTAATGGCAGCCGGAACATTGATCTGTTTCATGGAACGTTTTTCTGCAGTAATTACCACGCCATTGATGTTATATTCATTAATAAGCAGGGTATCTGGTGTTTTCTTTGCGGAGGTTCGATTCCCCTGTTCGCCCGACTGTGCATTGGTTATTAGTGCAGATATTGCAAATATCCAAATCAATAAAACTTTCTTGTTCATAATTCTGTAGTCTGTTTATATGTGTTTTTAGTTTCTTGTTATTTGTTTCACACCTGCAAAACTATTTTTCAATTCTGAAGTAATTCTGTACTAAACCTTAGAAATATCCCAGGTCAATAAATTATATGCTACTTAAGCACTTTGTGCTGAAAAACACAATTCAGGCATAAGTATAAGACATTAAATAATTTGTGAAAACAATAACAACTGAATGAAATAAAACAAGACGTATTTAAACATGCTATTTAGAACATATCTAAATATATGGAGTTTGTTATTTTAAAAGAATCTAAATTTAATGGACAGTATATGCATGAAAAATACACGCAATTAAAAGGCACGCGTTACAAACGCGCGCCAGTGAGGTGGGTGGGCAGGCGCACCAGTGAGTTGGGGGCAGGCAGGCATTCAGTTGAGAGGCAGGCAGGCATTCAGTTGAGAGGCAGGGAAATGTTTGTAGAAAAACTATTCAATAAGTTTATAGCTTACATAGGCAAAACTTCTGCTGTCGGGCGACCAGGAAGGGACGTTCAAAGTACCCTGACCACCAAATAATTTGAGTAACACTTGTGGTTCTCCGCCATCAGTCATCATGATACGCAGCCATACATGTTTATTGGCAGGATGTCCTTTCACTGATTTATCGTACGACAGGAATACCACATATTTACCATCCGGTGAAGGGTGTGGAAACCAGTCATTATATTCCCCAAAAGTCATTTGCTGCTGGTTGGAACCATCCCTGTTCATCCGCCAGATTTTCATAGAACCGGTTCGCTCAGAATTAAACCAGATGAATGTACCGTCAGGTGAATAATCGGGTCCGTCATCCAGACCGGGCGCATCTGTCAGGCGCACTTCATCACCACCTTTTATCGGGATAGTATAAATATCATAGTTTCCTTTGCGTTCTCCACAATAGGCAAGTGTATAACCATCTGGTGACCAGCCATGCAAGTACGACGGGCCCCGGGGTGTAATGTTAAAAGCCATGCCACCTCTTGTTGGTGCAAGATAAATCAGCGAAACATGGTTGTGCGCTGCACTTTCATTACTGATTCCAATATGTGAACCACCTGGTGAAAGCACATGGTCGTTGTTGCAGTTTTTCAGCACCCCCGTCGCAAGCAGGGTTGGGTTGCCGCCTTCAACCGGTATAGTATAGATTCTTCCTTCCTGATTAAAGAAAAGTGTACGGCCGTCATACGACCAGTTAGGAGCTTCAAAATGGGCTGTATCCACATATACTACTTCATCATAAACACTATCAATATGATAAATATGAAGGTAACTTACCAGTTTTTTATTTTGCTGTGCACCAACAGGATTGTTTAAAAATAAGATACCAATAAATAATAGAATAATTGTTTTCAGATTTGAAAGCATGGGAACCTCTTCTTTGTGTTTGAAATATAAAATTTACGGGCAAAAGTACAATTATTTTTCTTTTTTCACCGGAAATCATAGCGGTTCAATAAGCACAAATAATGCTGCTATTCATTTGTCTTTGTGTATATTTGAAGAAAACTCAAGAATAATGCAACAAATCGATATGACTTTTGAAATACTCGATTTCAACAATCCTCTACAGGTAAAAGCTTTTCTTCAGCTTATGAATGAATACATTGCCGATCCCATGGGCGGAGATGATCCATTAGATTCAGAGAAACAGGATAAGCTGCTGGATGGACTTAAACAACATAAAGAAAATTTTATACTGCTCGGTAAAAATGAAAACAAATACATATCCCTGGCTACCTGTTTCTGGGGATTTTCCACTTTCCATGTAAAAAGACTGCTCAACATTCATGATCTGGTAGTTTCAGGAAGTCAGAGAAATAAAGGTATTGGCAGGATCATGCTCCGGAAAATTGCTGAAATAGCGAAAGAAAATGATTGCTGCAAGATAACCCTTGAAGTACGAAATGATAACAACCGGGCACAACATCTTTATGCTTCAGAAGGATATACGGAACATAATCCGCCGTTATATTTCTGGTCGAAAAATCTTGAATGATCTGCCTTTTGGATTCATTAAGTCTACTCCGAAAAGCCAATACCAGGATTTTCAGCTTAACAGATGTTAATCCGGAGGCTGAGAAGCCCTGCCGGGTTAATAGTAAAGATTTATAAAGAGTATTCACTACATTTGCTTTGAAAAATAAAAATGAATTTACCCAATAATGAAGATTCTGGTTATCGAAGACGAAAAAGAATTGCGTGAATCAGTTGTTTCTTACCTGGAGCTAGAAGGATATATCTGTGATCAGGCGCCTGATTTCAGGGCAGCTACAGACCAGATCGGCCTGTATGATTACGATTGCATACTTATTGACCTGAACCTGCCTGACGGATCGGGATTTGACCTTATAGGCGAAGTCAAACAGAAGGGTACTAAGGAAGGTATTATTGTGGTCACTGCGCGGGATGCCATCGAGGACCGCATCAAAGGGCTGGAAACAGGTGCCGATGATTATCTTATCAAGCCCTTTAATCTATCTGAACTGAATGCCCGCATAAAATCAGTGATCCGGCGTACTCATTTTGAAGGAAACAACAAGATATCTTTTAATGAAATAGAGGTAATACCTGATGAATTCAAATTGTTTGTAAACCAAAAACCTGTTGAACTCACCAAAAAAGAATTTGATCTGCTTTTATATTTTCTCTCCAATAAAAACAGGGTAATTACCAAAGAATCTTTGGGTGAACATCTCTGGGGCGACCTGGCTTTTTCCTCAGGATCCCTCGATTTTGTTTATACCCACATTAAGAACCTTAGGAAAAAGCTGCTCGACAGTGGATGTAAAGATTATATCCGTAATATTTACGGTGTTGGGTATAAATTTAATGCTGATGCTTAGCGCATGAAAAATCATTGATTCATACTACAAAGCGGTATTCTTTTTCATAATGAACTTTTCATCCCATTCTCAAACTGATTATATTATAAATTGAAACATCGTGAAGTTATTAACTAAAACAACATTTTATTTCATTACCATCATGCTTTTCGTGATTTTCGCGGGAGGGGTGGGATTTTATCACATTACCCGTACCATGACAGACAAAGAGGTAAATCAGGAACTGGTTAACCAGATGCATCAGTTTATGCTTCTTGAGAAAGGATATAAAACCATGCCTGAAGACAGTTTGTTCACGCTCAACCGCATAGAAATTAATGAAGTAGCCGGCAAACCATCCAATCAATGGGTAAGTTATCATGATACCGTTTTGTTTGATGATTTACAAAAAATATATCTTCCCTACCGCAATATCACATTTTTTATTCATAAAAACAATCAACTATTTCGCATCCGCATTTACAAATCTTTGCTCCAGTCGAATGAAATGGTAGAGAACATTACCCTATCCATGACCCTGCTTGCACTGTTCTTTATTTTTGGCGCCTATTTTCTTAACCGTTTTGTATTCAGCAAAATATGGAGTGATTTTTTTGGAACGCTTAATAAAGTAAAGCGTTTTGATCCCACGGCCGGAAAAATAAAGCTTTCGGGATCAGAAACCATCGAATTTCAGGAACTGAATCAGGTGCTGGAACGAATGACTGACCGCATCAGCAATGATTTCATTAATTTAAAAGAGTTTACGATGAATACTGCCCATGAAATTCAAACTCCGCTGGCAGTGGTTAAATCGAAAGTCGAATTGCTACTGCAAACCGAAAACCTGACAGATGAACAGGTCTCACTGATTCACTCCATCTACACAAGTACCATCAGGCTCTCTAAGCTTACCCAGACACTCACTTTGCTTGCAAAAATTGAAAATCATCAGTTTAATCAGCTCAGAGAAGT